>NZ_ATHI01000032.1 GCF_000422245.1 Alkalidesulfovibrio alkalitolerans DSM 16529 | reverse complement strand
TCAAAAGCCCCCGGTCCAAAACCGGGGGCTTTTTGCGTTGCATGAAGCGGGAATCGGAGAACCGCCGAGTGGCCGGTTTAGCGGGGGAAGGGCACTACAAACGGCGCAGCATGTCCCACATGAGCTTGAATTCCTTCAAGCGGTTCGCGTCATCTTCGAATTGAAGACCCACCAGCGTGGCGTTGTAGCCTTCCTCGAACTCCGTGTCGCTGAATTCGTAGCCGTATTTGGCGAGAACCTCTGCGCGATCCGCCGCATTCGATGTTGAGATCAGCTTGTCGCGGAAAGTTTTATCGGTGAGAATCTGCTTGAGAAATGGGCGGACATGGGCCATGGGCATGGGGTAGCTCCTTCGTCTCGTATGGTCGCGCATGTTACCACGCACAGGTTTTCCGGGCCATGGAAAAAACCATCGCGCGGGTCGTGTTGTCTGCGATTCCGTTGCCCTTCGCCCGGACCTGTGCTACCCGACACGAATCCACAAAAACCCGCAAGGAGTCCGAGCGATGCGTCTGAATCCCAAGGAATGCATTCTGTACAGCGGCGGCGCCAACGGAGCGGAACAGGTTTTCGGCGAAATGGCCGAGAAGTACGGGCTCGATGAAGTCAATTACAGCTTCGAGGGGCACCAGCTTGCCCGGACCCGCGGCGTGCGCATGCTCACCCAAGAGGAGTTGAACCTCAAGGACGTCAGCATGACGTATGTCTCTCGCCTCATGCATCGCGACTACTCCCGCGCGCCCCTTTTTCGTAAGGTTTTGCAAACCATCTGCTGGCAAGTTTCCAGTGGGCACGAAGTTTACGTCGTCGGATCCATTTTGGAAGACGGTACTGTCAAGGGCGGCACGGGCTGGGGCGCGGAGTTCGCCAAGCTGTGCAACAAGCCCCTGTACGTTTTTGATCAAGTGAAGGATGGTTGGTTCTTCTGGGACAAGGAGAATTGGGAGAGCTGCGGGGAGCCGACGATCACCCATAGTCATTTTACGGGCACGGGCACTCGCTTCCTCGAAGAAAACGGCCGCAAGGCCATCGCCGTCCTCTTCGCCCGAAGCTTTGGCTAAGCGACGATCAAAGCGTAAGAAACGCCCACGTTAAACAGGATTTTCTCGAAGACTTACTTGTCCTTGATGGGCCGCGTGGCGGCCATGGGAACTGGAGGTGTATAATGAGTGCAGCCGAAAAAATATCTACCCTCAACGATTACCGGCACGAGCCCGAGAACCAGCCTGCGGAGGCTCCGGAGAAGACCAGCCGCGACATGGGCAAGGTGGCCCTGTTCGTTTCGATTTTGGCGGTCCTTCTTTTGGTAGTGTTCTTTTTCGGGCTGAACCAGAATTTGAAGGGGCTGACCGCCGAGGTGCAGGTCATGAGCGGCGACGTGGCTGCACTGAAAACTACGGTGGCCGACATGCCCGAGCAGGTGCGCAAGTCCATCGTGGCCGACGAGCTTTTCGAGATCACCTCCAAGCTCGGCTACATGCGGGGCAAGGTGAGCGAGGAGCAGGCCGCCCGTCTGACCGAGGCTCTGACGATCCTACAGGGGATTCAGGGACAGGTGCAAGAGTAGCCCTGGAATGTGATAACGACTCTGCGCGCCTCGGATCCCCTGATCCGGGGCGTTTTTCTTTAGCATGCACTTGAGATATGCGGATGCGTCCGAATACCCTTGATCGTCGGGAGTGTGGCGTTTCTGCGTAGTCTGGGGTAGATGCTTCCTAGGAGTTTGACCCCCGATGGCAGAGCGCAGCGGGCACCACGAGCATGCGCCGGTGATTCTTCATCTGGATATGGACGCCTTTTTCGCGTCCGTGGAGGAGGTGGACAACCCGTCGCTCAAGGGCAAGCCAGTGATCATCGGCGCGTCGGACAGGGGCGTTGTTTCCGCGGCTTCCTATGCGGCGCGGAAATTCGGCGTCCATTCTGCCATGCCCGTGGCCCGGGCGCGCAAGCTCTGTCCACAGGGCATCTTTCTGCCTGGACGTCACAAGCGCTATGGAGAGATCTCTCGCCTGGTGATGCGGGAAGTGGCGAATTTTTCGCCACTCGTCGAGCAGACCTCCGTGGATGAGGCATATGTGGATATCACGGGCATGGGACTCTTGCACCAAAGCCCGCGAGTCCTGGCCATGCGCATGAAGGAGCGGATTCACGAGGTGACGGGCCTAACCTGTTCGATCGGCATTGCCCCCAACAAGTTTCTGGCAAAGATATGCTCGGACATCAACAAGCCGGATGGCATCTACATTCTGCCTCCCCAGGATATTCCGGCCTTTTTGACGACCCTGCCGGTGGGACGCATTCCTGGCGTGGGTAAACGACTCGAAGCGGAATTGAACTCCCTGGGCGTGCGTCACACCTCGGATATCCTGCGCTTTACAGAGGCGTTCTGGGCCGGTCGCCTGGGTGAAAAGGCCGCGCAGTT
Organism: Alkalidesulfovibrio alkalitolerans DSM 16529; assembly: GCF_000422245.1. Lineage (NCBI taxonomy): Bacteria > Pseudomonadati > Thermodesulfobacteriota > Desulfovibrionia > Desulfovibrionales > Desulfovibrionaceae > Alkalidesulfovibrio > Alkalidesulfovibrio alkalitolerans. Next base: position 150,859 of record NZ_ATHI01000032.1, on the reverse strand, counting down.
TCTGTACGCCAGAGCCAAGGGTGAGGGGAACGCGGTGCTCAGGCCCCACGCCGCGCCCAAATCCTCGGGCGCGGAAAACACCTTCCGCGCCGACACGAATGATCGTGAGGAACTAAAGCGGTGGCTGATGCGTCAGTCCGAGCGCGTGGGCCGTGATCTGCGCAAGGAAGGGTATTTCGGCCGGACAGTGACCTTGAAGATGAAGTTCAAGGACTTTCGCACCATCACCAGGAGCCGGACCCTGGCCCGTCCGGTTCAGTGCACGGACGACATCTTCAGGGCGGCCGAGGAACTTCTCGATGCAGAGTCGCTTCCCATGCCGCTTCGGCTCATCGGGGTGAGCGTCTCGGGCTTTTCGCGCGGGGAGCGGCAGCTTGGGCTTTGGGACGAGCCGGGAGAAGAAGAGATGCTTCGCCTGGACAAGGCGCTCGACGCCATTAAAGAGAAATTCGGCGGTACAGCGGTTTTTCGGGGCCGTACGTTCGATTTCTGGAGAACCGGAAAATAAGGAGAGCGCGTGTTCACGCAGACACAACTTGAAAAATACGCCGAAATTCTTCTTTGGGGACTCGGCATCTCGCGCAAGGAGCCGTTTAAGCACGGCGACGCGGTGTTGGTGCGCTTTGACAAGGCAGCCCTTCCCTTGGCCGAAACGGTGCATGCGCACCTGCTCGACGAGGGGCTCAATCCCGTGCCGCGCATGACCATGACCCCGACCATGGAAACGGATCTCTACCGTCTGGGTCGGTTCAATCAGCTCAGGTTCGTTGCGCCGGGCGAGGAGCATCTCATGCGCGGTCTGGCCGGGGGCATCTACCTTCTCGCGCCTGATTCCCTGACACATCTGTGCCATGTGAATCCCGAGGACATCACGGTGCGGCAACTGGCGCTCAAACCATTGCGGGACATTTTGGACCGCAAGGAGGAATTGGGCGGCTACGGGTGGACTCTGGCGTTGTACCCGACCTGCGCGCTCGCTGGGCATTCCGAGTTGTCGCCCGAAGAATATTCCGCGCAGGTCGCCAGCGCCTGTCACCTGGGGGCGAGCGAGCCGGTCAAAGAATGGCGTCGCATATTCGAGCACGTCCAGGAGATCAAGTCCTGGCTCAACGGGCTTTGCATCTCTTCCCTGCACGTGCAGTCCGAGAACACGGACCTGGAGCTCTCCCTTGGCGAGCGGCGACGCTGGCTCGGCATCACCGGGCACAACATTCCGAGTTTCGAGGTCTATACCTCCCCGAATCAGAACAGCGCGCGCGGCGTGTTCTACGCCGACCAGCCGTCCTTTCGCAGCGGCAACATCGTGCAGGGCGTTCGGCTCGTTTTCAAGGGCGGCCAGGTTACGAGCCTCTCGGCGGAGGCGGGCGAGGGTTTCGCGCTCCGGCAGATATCCATGGATGCCGGAGCGCGGCGGTTGGGAGAATTTTCGCTCACGGACAAGCGCTTCTCACGCATCGACAAATTCATGGCCCACACCCTGTTCGACGAGAACTACGGAGGGGAGCACGGCAACTGTCACGTGGCGTTGGGTATGTCCTATTCCGACACCTTTGACGGCGACGCCGCGATCCTCGACGAGGCCATGAAAAAACAACTCGGCTTCAACATCTCGGCCATGCACTGGGACCTTGTGAATACGGAGGACAAGGTCGTGACCGCGCGGCTTCCCGGCGGAGAACGGCGGGTTATCTACGAGCGCGGCCAATTCACCCTCTGAACTTTTTTAAAAAACCCTGCTTGCGGGCTTGGCATCCAGAGGGACTTGTGATAATTGTCACATGTCCTTTGGTTACATGACACTAAAGTCCCTTTAGGAGGAGATCATGGCTATCATTGCTGTTGGTCACAAAAACCCGGATACCGACACCATCGTGTCGGCCATCGCCGTCGCCGATCTCTACAAGAAGGCGTATGGCAAGGACGTCAAGCCCGTGGCTCAGGGCGCCGTGAACCCCGAGTCCAAGTTCGTGCTCGACAAGTTCGGCCTGGCCGCTCCCGAGATCGTCACCGACGCCACCGGGCAGCAGATCATCCTGGTCGATCACACCGACCTGTCTCAGTCCCTGGCCAACCTCGACAAGGGCGAGATTGTGGCCGTCGTGGATCACCACAAGCTGGGCGACGTGACCACCACCAACCCGCTCGAGATGTGGGTCTGGCCCGTGGGCTGCTCCTGCACCGTGATCAAGGGCATGTACGACTTCTTCAAGGTCGAGGTTCCCAAGCCCATCGCCGGCGCCATGCTCTGCGCCATCCTCTCCGACACGGTCATGTTCAAGTCCCCGACCTGCACCGACGCCGACAAGAAGGCCGTTGACGCCCTGGCCAAGATCGCCGGCGTTTCCGACTACATGTCCATTGGCGTGGAGATGTTCAAGGTCAAGTCCGCGGTGGAAGGCACCCCCATGAAGGATCTGCTGAACCGCGACTACAAGGATTTCGACATGTCCGGCAAGAAGGTCGGCATCGGCCAACTCGAGGTCGTGGACCTGTCCATCCTGACCCCCTACAAGGACGGTCTGTACGCCGAGATGGAGAAGGCCAAGAAGGAAGGCGGTAACCACTCCGTGTTCCTGCTCCTGACCGACATCATGAAGGAAGGCTCCGAGATGCTCTGTCTGACCGACGATCCTTCCGTGGTCGAAAAAGCCTTCGGTAAGAAGATCGAAGGCAAGAGCGTGTGGCTGGACGGCGTGCTGTCCCGCAAGAAGCAGGTCGTGCCTCCCTTCGAGAAGGCCTTCAAGGGCTAGGCTCCAAGGATTCGCCTGACTGATATTAAAGGCCCGTCCGGTTCGCCGGGCGGGCCTTTTCGTTTGTAGCGGCAGGTGCGGATTGCCGGGCACGGCGCGAACGGGTAAAGATACGTGTTCGTGTCGCCAAGATATGCCGATCGCCAAGGAGGACCGCATGCAGCGGAAAAAGGTCTTCATTACCCGTAAAATCCCGCAGGCTGGAGTCGCGCTTCTTGAGAAATCGTGTGACGTAATGATCAACCCGGAAGACAGACCATTGTCGCGTGAAGAGCTTCTGGCCAAGGTCGCGGAAGTCGACGGGGTCATCGGGTTGCTCACGGACAAGATCGACGCGGCGTTTTTCGACGCGGCGAAAAATCTCAAGGGATACGCCAATTACGCGGTGGGCTACGACAACATCGACGTGGCCGAAGCCACGCGTCGCAAGATTCCAGTCTCCAATACACCGGATGTTCTGACTCTGGCCACGGCCGAGCTCGCCTGGGCCCTCATCTTCGCGGTGGCACGCCGCGTGGTCGAAACGGATGCGGTGATGCGCTCCGGCACGTGGACCGGCTGGGGGCCTTTGCAGTTCATCGGGCTCGACGTCAGCGGAAAGACGTTGGGCATCCTCGGGGCAGGGCGCATCGGCGCGGCAGTGGCCCGTATGGCCCAGGGATTCGGCATGCCTCTGATCTATTACAACCGCTCCTCTAACCCTGAACTTGAAGCGCAGACCAAAGCCCGGAAAGTTTCCTTCGATGAGTTGCTGGCCCAGTCTGACTTCATCAGCATCCACGCCCCGCTGACCCCTGAAACGCGCCACCTCTTCAACCGCGAGAGCTTTTCCCGCATGAAGCGCACGGCCGTGCTCGTGAATACCGGGCGCGGACCGATCATCAAGGAAGACGACCTCGTCTGGGCGCTTCGAAACGGGGTCATCGCGGGCGCGGGGCTCGACGTCTATGAATTTGAACCCCGCATGGCCGAAGGGCTTTCGGAACTGAAAAACGCCGTGCTGCTGCCCCACATCGGGTCGGCCACGAACTCCTCGCGCGACGGCATGGCCGAGCTTGCGGCGCGCAACCTGCTCGCCATGCTCGCGAGCGCGCGGCCCCCGACGATCCTCAATCCGGAAGTGCTCGGTTGAGGCTTTTGGCAGCCTCGGCTTTCAGCGGTGACGACAAGACAATGGAGACAGCGATGACGAAGGACGCGCTACGCGACGCGGAAGCCATATTCCGGGCCGGACTCGCCCGGGTCGATCCTCTGGGCATGATGGAGCGCATACTTTCGCTGGATGGCGACATCCTGCGCGTGCGCACGGAGAGTGAATCGTTCGCCTACGATCTGTCATCGTACGAGCGCATCATCGTGCTCGGCGCGGGCAAGGCCTCGGCCCGCATGGCGCTCGGTCTGGAGCGGCTGCTCGGCAAGCGGATCACTGGGGGCATCGTCGCGGTCAAGGAGGGGCACCTCGAAGACCTCGCCCACGTGCGCTTGATTGAAGCCGCCCACCCTGTGCCGGACGAGCGGAGCGTCCGCGCGGCCGAAGCCGTGCTGGAGGAGGCAGGCAAGGCCCGGCCGAATGATCTGGTCATCGTTCTCGTTTCAGGCGGCGGATCGGCCATTCTGGCCGCGCCGTACAAGGACGAGACGCATGCCCTGACCCTTGAGGACAAGCAGGCAGTGACCCTCAAGCTGCTCGCCTCGGGCGCGTCCATCCAGGAAATCAATTGCGTGCGCAAGAAACTTTCACGCATCAAGGGAGGCAGGCTCGCCCAGGCCATTGCCGGGGCGGACGTACTGAGTCTCATCCTTTCCGACGTCATCGGCGACGATCTGGACGCCATCGCGAGTGGGTTGACCGTGCCCGACAGCACGACCTGCACGGACGCCCACGGCGTGATCGAGCGTTATGGCCTGTCGGGCAAGATTCCCGCCTCCGCGGAGGCCGTCTTGCGCGACGGGGCAAAGGGCTGCCTGCCGGAAGCGCCCGGCTGCGGCGACAAGGCGTTCGACACGGTGCGCACGGTGCTCATCGGCACCAATCAGCAGGCCCTGCTTGCGGCGTGCGACAAGGCGCGTGAACTCGGCTACGACACGCTGCTCCTGAGTTCGCACCTGACGGGCGAGGCGCGAGAGATCGCGGGCGTGTTCCTGGGGGTGGCCAAGGACATCGCCGCCCACGGCATGCCCGTGAAACGTCCGGCCTGTGTCATCGCGGGCGGCGAAACCACCGTGACCCTGCGAGGCCAGGGCAAGGGCGGCCGCAATCAGGAGATGGCCCTGGCCTATCTTGCGGGCCTTGATCGTTCGCCCAAGGACGCTCGCGAGGCGGTGTTTCTGGCCGCATCCACGGACGGCAGCGACGGCCCAACGGACGCCACCGGAGCCTTCGCCTCGGCTTCGATCTTGGACGAAGGCCTACAGAAAGGCCTGAAGCCAGTCGCCTTCCTCGCCCACAACGATGCCTACCATTATTTTGACAAGCTCGGCCGACTCCTGAAAACCGGACCGACCAACACCAACGTCTGCGACATCCAGGTTTTGCTCGTGCCCTGAACGCGTTTCGGTGAGTACAAAAAAGTCCCGCCGGACGTGCGTCCGGCGGGACTTTCCGTTGCTGGGGGGCGATTGGATCTAGACGAGTCCGGCCTTCTTCAGGATGTCGCGCAGGCAAGCGTCGTTCTTTTCTTCGAGGGGAACCAGGGGCAGCCGCAGCTCGGGGGTCAGCCGACCCATCATGCCCAGAGCAGTCTTCACCGGGATGGGGTTGGTCTCCAGGAACATGGCTCGGCAAAGGGGCGCAAGGGCGTAGTGCAACTCGCGCGCCCTGGCCAGATCGCCCGCGAAGAAGGCGTCGCACATCTGGGACATCATTTTCGGGGCCACGTTGGAGACCACGGAAATCACGCCTTTGCCGCCGATGACCAAGGTGGGCAAAACGGTGAAGTCGTCGCCCGAGAGCAGGGTGAAGTCGGGGCCGCAGCATTCCATGACTTCGGAAATCTGGGTCAGGTTGGCCGTTGCTTCCTTCACGCCCACCACCTCCGGGATGCTCGCCTTCATGGTCGCGAGCGTCGCGGGCAAAACGTTCGTGCCCGTGCGACCGGGCACGTTGTAGACGATGAAGGGCATGCTCACTTCGGCGGCGATGGCTTTGAAATGGGCCACAAGACCGCGCTGGGTGGGCTTGTTGTAGTAGGGAGTGATGAGCAGCGCGCCGTCGGCCTTGGCGTCTTTGGCGAAACGGGTCAGTTCGATGGCCTCGGCCGTGTTGTTGGAGCCCGCTCCGGCAATGACCGGGACGCGGCCCTTGACCTGATCCACGCAGATGCCGATGACCCGCTTGTGCTCCGCGTGGCTGAGGGTGGCGGATTCGCCCGTGGTGCCGCAAGGAACGAGGCCGTGGATGCCTTGCTCGATCTGCCACTCGACGTGGGCGCGATAGGCCTCTTCATCGAGGGAGCCGTTCTTGAAGGGGGTCACGAGGGCGGTAAAGGCCCCTTGGAAATGCATGGCGGACTCCTTTTGGCGCTTAGTCGTTCATGATCCGGCCAGCAGCGCCGCAACGGCCGGGTCGTCCGGCAGATCGTCCCGCAAGGGCAGGACGTCGAAGCGCAGACTCGAATTGATCCACACGTCGGCTTTGCCGGGCTCAGGCCAGGAAAACGCGTCGATACGCCCCACGCCCTTTCCGTCGGAATAGGGTCGGACCCACAGCGTTTTGCCGAAGGCCATGGGCATGCCGACCAAGCCCCGGCCGGAGCCGCCGCCGATAAGGATATGAAATGCGCCATCGGCGCGACCGATAAGCAATTGCTCGGCATCGATGCCCCAGGAAGAAAGCCCAATGACGAGGTCGACCTTGCCGGACAAGGAGGCTGCAGTCTCCACGACTTGGGTCATGAGGGCCGAAGGCGGCGTCTTTCCGTACGTGTCGGGCAAAAAGATCAGCCCCACGGTTCTGTCCCCCACGCGCGCGAGTGCTGTGTCCGGGGCGCGGGGCGCGATGAAACCAAGCGGCACGGCGGCCTGGACCGCTTCCAGGGCCGACTTTTCGGCTTCAAAGAGCAGGCCAGCATCGTAACCGAGTTGGCCATAGACCCGAGCCATTCGTTGCAGAAGTCCGGGCTTGGGCATGACGCCGTTTTCGTCCCGGAACTCTCCGGCGCTGGCCAAGAGGAGCAACCCAATCCCACGATCTGCCCGAATCCGGGCGAAGAGGGTGGCCCTCCGGGCCAACCCGCCAAGCGTCGTTTTGCCTCAGGTGGGGCAGGGCAGGTATTCGCCGTGGCTCCTGCCGGTATACAAAATCGTCAGGACCGGTTCGCTGCCCGCCTTGGCGGGCGGCGCGGACACAAATAAGACGAAGGCCGCGAAGACGAAAAGAAACCGTCCCATGCTATTTGTTGAGGTATTCCTTCAACTCCTTTCCGGGACGGAAAAAGGGAAGCCTTTTGGGATGAACTTCGACCAGGTCGCCGGTCTTGGGATTGCGGCCGGTGTAGCCCTGGTAATCTTTGACTTTGAAGCTGCCGAAACCGCGGATTTCGACGCGGTCGCCACGAACCAGCGAATCCTTGATTGAATCGACGAAGGCATTGACGATGACCGCCGCCTCGTCCACGTGCAACTCTTTCTTTTCAGCGAGCTTCTTGATGAGTTCGCTCTTGTTCATTCGCATACCTCGGAATTATGTTGGCGTGCCATCCGGGAAACGTTCCCGAACGGTAGGAAATCCAGTCTGTTCCTATCTCCCGGCGTGGCCGAGAGTGCCCAAAAGACACGCGGTTCGTCAAGCCCCCCGGTCGTGGAGATCGGGAAAACCCTTGAGCGGCGGAGTGGCCGCGATGAGTTCCAGGTTGTCCTGGCGGAAACGCTCGAATTTGGCGGCCACGGCCGCGATGTCCTTGGCCGCGTTCGAGGCGGGCGCGAATTTCATGAGTGGCGTCTGATGGCGCACAGCCTCGACGACGCTCTTGTCGTGGCGCACCGCGCCGAGCATCCTGATGGTGATGCCCAGAAATTTCTGGCAGGCTCCAAAGAGACGCTCAAAGGTCTGTTTGGCCTCGCTGTGACTCGCCTGATTGACAACGACCAGAAAGTCGTCGATGCCGTGCTGCTGTTTGAGCACCTTCATGAGTGCATACGAGTCGGTGAGGGAAGTGGGCTCCGGCGTGACGATGACGACGCGCATCTGGGTCATGGCCGCGAAGGAGAGCACCGTCTTATTGATGCCCGCGCCGAGGTCGAGAATGAGAAACTCATAGCCTCCCACGAGTTCCACTAGCTTGCCGAACAGCACGGCCTGCATGTCCTCGTCCATTTCCACGAGTTCGGGAACCCCCGAGGCTGCAGGCAGAAAGTCAAGCCCGTGGCTCTCGATGGGCACCACAACATCTTTCGGGGTCACGTCGGGCCGCAAGAGGTCCTGAAGATTTTTTTCGGGCGAGAGCCCGAGCAGGATGTCCATGTTGGCCAAGCCGAGGTCGCAGTCCATGAGTAGCACGGAGCTACCGCTTTTGTGCAGCGCCTGTCCCATGGACAACGAGAGGTTTGTCTTTCCCACTCCGCCCTTGCCGCTCATTACGGCCACGGACAGGGTTTTGGCGACGTTGTCGAATGCGCCTTTCATTTTATCCCCGTGAACAGGAATTTCTTTTCGTTGGAATGGACGAGGCTCTTTTCCGGTAGCGGAGCCGCCATGTCGGGTATGGCCGCGCTCACGTGTCTGTTCTTACCCGAATGCTTGGCCTCGTAGAGCGCCTTGTCGGCCAATTCCACCAGTTCGACCGGAGTCAGGGCTACGCGTCCCTTGTAGGAGGCGATTCCGGCCGAGCAGGTCAGACGGATGGGTTCTCCGTCGCAGTCGAGTTGCAGTTCTCGGACAGCCTTGAGCACTCTATCCACCATGGTTTGTGCCCTGATGAGGCCAATGCCGGTGAGGACAAGGGAGAACTCCTCGCCGCCGGTGCGGGCGGCCAAGTCGTAGCGCCGTTTTTCCTCGAGCAGGACGTTGGCCACGGCAACCAGCACCTTGTCTCCGAAGGGATGTCCATACGTGTCGTTGACGCGTTTGAAGTCGTCGAGATCGAGGACTACCAGGGAAACGGGCGTGCGATTGCGGCGGCACCGTTCCACCTCGATGTCCAGGACCCGTTCGAAGGCCCGGCGGTTGGCAAGACCCGTGAGGGGGTCGTGTTCCGAGAGGTGCGCCAGCCTCGCCAGTCTCTCCTGGAGCCGCTGTAGTTCGGGAAAGAGATCTCCGCTGATCGGCATAGCCAACCAGTCCGCCAGATTGTGGTTCTCGGAAAGACTGTGCCAATCCGAGATGGGCAACCCTGGGCAAACGCGCAGGATGGCCAGCACCTCTTCCGATGAGCGCGATTCGCACACGCCTCCGGTCTCGCTCAGGATGGTCCGTAGCCGTTCAAGTTCGCGGGCCAGTTCGAGGCCGTTGTCGATCTTGGTACCGTCAGCCATGAACATGCAGAAGGTAGCTTCGAATGAGGTGGTCGATTTCGCCGTCCAAAACGGCCTCCACGTTGCCGATTTCCGTGCCGGTTCGGTGGTCCTTGACCAGCCGGTAGGGCTGAAGCGTGTACGTGCGTATCTGGCTGCCGAAGCCGATGGCCTCCTTGGTCTCGTACTGGGCTTGACGCTCGGCCTGACGCTTCTTGACCTCGACCTCGTACAGTCGGGCCCGAAGAATTTTGTAGGCGGTCTCTTTGTTGCGGATCTGCGACTTTTCGGTCTGGCACTGAGCCACGATGCCCGTAGGCAGATGGGTGAGCCTGACCGCCGAGCTCGTCTTGTTGACGTGCTGCCCGCCCGCGCCACTGGCACGATAGGTGTCCACGCGCACATCCTCCTCGCGAAGATCGATCTCGATATCGTCCTCGACGTCCGGGTAGACGTCCACCGATGCGAACGACGTATGGCGTCGTCCCGAGGCATCGAAGGGGGAGATGCGAATCAGGCGGTGGATTCCAGCTTCTCCCTTGAGAAAGCCGTAGGCGTAAGATCCCTCGATCTGCAGGGTGACGCTCTTTACGCCCGCCTCGTCGCCTTCCAGGAAGTCGAGGAAGGAAACCTTGAAGTCCATGCGTTCGGCCCAGCGGCGATACATGCGCAGGAGCATCTCGGCCCAGTCCTGGGCCTCGGTCCCGCCTGCGCCAGGGTGGATTTCGAGGATGGCTGCGCTTTTGTCCTCGGGCTGTGAGAGCAACTCGGCCAACTCCATTTCCTCGATGAGGCGCTCCAGGGCGTCGATCTGTTCGCGCAACGCGGTCAGGACATCCTGGCTTTGTTCATCCTGAGCCAGGACGAGCCATTCCTCGACGTCGTCGCGCCTCTTGCGCAGTGCCGAAAGTCTCGCCGCCTTGTCTTCCAGGCGACTTTTCTCCTTGAGTATGGGGCGTAGTGCCTCAGGCCTGTCCCATGCGCCGGGTTTGGTCAGCTCGTGCTCGATTTCGGTCAGGCGTTCGGAAATGGCCGCGGGGTCAAAGACGCCTCCACAAGGAGTCGTACTTGTCCATCAGCGGAAGGCTTTCGGTCTTGAGGTCGGCGTATTGCAGCATGGTCTGGGCAATCCTCGAATCAGTTTTTCCGGGTGCGGCGGCATCCGGCAAGCACAGCCGTCAGCGCCAGGACGATGACGACGCCGTGCACCAGCGAGCGGTGGCGGTGGTACGGCGTGGTCGGCTCGGCGAGGGTCAGCTCCATGACGGCGACAGCCTCCCGAAAGAGCGGCGTGGACTCGTGAACGCGGCCCCTGGAGTCGATGAAGGCCGAAATGCCGGTGTTCGTGCTTCGGGCCATGGCTCGCCCCTGTTCCACGGCGCGCACGAGCGACAGGTGCAGATGCTGCAGGGGGGCGCTCGAAATTCCGAACCAGGCGTCGTTGCTGATGGTCACGAGCAGGTTCGCGCCTTGGGCCACGCGCTCCTGCGCCGACCCGCTGAAGATGGCCTCATAACAGATCAGCATTCCGGCCGCAACCGGACCGTGCCGGAGAGGCCGCGGGTCCGCGCCGGGCGCGAAATCCCCGATGCCCTCGACGAGCTTCTCGAGGGGCAGATATTCACCGAAGGGGACGTATTCGCCGAAGGGAAGCAGGTGCATCTTGTCGTAGAACGGATCGGCCAGCCCTTCGCCCGTGATCAGGTAGGCCCGGTTGAAGAGCGTATAGTCGTTCGCACCGACGTCCAGGGTGTAGGCGGGCGATCCGGTGAGCACGGCCGCGCCGTGTTCCCGGACGAACTCGCGGACCTGGCGGGAAAGCTCGTTCCCGTCCTGGTAGTAGAAGGGCAGGGCCGTCTCGGGCCAGATGACGAGGGATGGCGCATGCCGGTCAACGAGTTCGCGCGAGAGGGCCAGATAACGCTGCACCGTGTGGGCCTGGAGCTCGGGGTTCCATTTCAGGCTCTGGTCGATGCTACCCTGGGCCAATCCGATGCGCGCGGTCGCAGCCGCTTCGTCGGGGGCGTCCAGTCTGTGCCAGCCGAAAGCGGTGAGCCCCGCCAGGAGCAGAAGCCCCGCGAATCGCACGGGCAGGTTCGGGCGCGGCAGACCGAGGAGCCAGACCGAGGCCGTGGCCAGCAACAGGCCGAGCCCGAGCCCGCCCACGATGGACGCGCCTTGAAGCATGACGGGCCAAGGCGCGAAGGCCGAGACCAGGGTCAGCCAGGGAAAGCCCGTCAGGGCGACTTCCCGGAGGGCTTCGAGACCGGCCCACAGCGCGCCGCAAGCGGGACCCAGCAGCCAGGGCGAAAGGCGCGATCCCAAGCGGTGCGTGAAGAAGCAGAAGACTCCGGCGTACAGGGCCAGATACATGGAGACCAGCACCGGGCAGGGGGCCGCCAGCGCCCACGGCAGGCCACCAAAATCGTGAACCGGGATGGCTATCCAGTAGAGGCAACCCGTGAAGGCTGCGGTCGCGGCCCAGAACCCTCGCCAGAATGCCCTGCGCGGCGTGGGCGCGAACAGGCCGACCAAGGTCAGCCCGGCGGGCAGGAGAAGGACGGCGGCAGGCACGTGCAGCCAGAGGTTGGCATGGCCGAGCCATGCGCCGAGGACGCTCGCGGCGGCGGGAAGCATCACGGGATCATTCGCCCGGTTTTGCCTTGGAGGGATCGGCCGCGAGGGCGTCCTGGGCCATGCCCGGAGAGGCGGTCTTCAGGTGCAGCCAGCGAATCTGCTTCTTGTCCGCTTCTTTCACGGTGAGCCGTAGGCCCTGCAAGGTGAAGGTCTCGCCCTGCTTGGGGACCCGACCGGTAAGCTCGCACAGGTAGCCGCCGATGGTCTCGACCTGATCGGAAATGAGGTTGACGAGGAAGCGCTCGTTCAGTTCCTCAAGTTCCAGGCGTCCACTGACCAGATGACTGCCGTCGGGCAGTTCCTGGATCTCGTCGGGCTCGTCCACGTCGTGCTCGTCCTCGATGTCGCCAACGATCTCCTCGATGACGTCTTCAAGGGTGATCAGACCCGACGTACCGCCGTACTCGTCCACGGCGATGGCCAGATGTTGGCGGCGTTTGAGAAATTCGTGCAGCATATCGCGCACGTTCTTGTTCTCGGGGATGAAGAGAGGCGGTCGCATGACCTCGCGGATTTCGGGACGCTTCTCTGGCGGAGTCAGCAGCACGCCGAGCAGATCCTTGGAATGGATGATGCCGATGATGCTGTCCTTGTCGCCTTCGAAGATGGGAATGCGCGAATGGCCTTCCTCGACGATGAGGCGGCAGACTTCATCGAGTCCAGCGGAAACCTCGCAACAGACGATGTCCGTGCGGGGAACCATGAGCTCATGAACGTAGAGACGTTGGAGGCGGAGGACACCGAGGAGCATCGGGACATCGTGGCTGGTCAATTCACCGTCCCGCAAGGCCTCGCGAATGGCATCCTCGAGGGTGTGCCCGTTCTTGTTCTTGAAAATCCCGACGAGACTCGACCAGAAACCGCCTTCCTGAGGACTACTGTCGTCCAAAAGATACTCCTTGGTTGCAGGTTGGGGAAAAGGTCAGGCGACTCCCTTCTCCCTATGCAAATCCAAATGACGTTTGAATACCCAATTGTCAATGCTTTCCACGCTGGCATCCCCCGTGAGGGCGCGCCATTCGACCAGGTCCGGGGATTCGGCAGAGATGCGCGCTTCTGCGGTGAAGGCCATGCCCATTTCCAGATCCCGGGAAGAGCCTCTTGTCGAGGCGGTCTTGACCGTGGCGTGCAGCAATAGCCGCAAGAGGGCGTTAGTCTTGGGATCGTGCAGTCCAAGGTCGATGAAGAATCGCACGCCCGGAACGAATTGCGGCCGTCTGTCGCCGGTGAAGCGCTGTTGCATGGTCCCCTGTTGGACGAGCACCTTGACGCCTCCGCCGGAGATGTCGAGGATGCGAACGGCGCGCGGATTTTTCGGGTCGAGGCGCAGCAAAGGCGTTCCCCATGCCCTGGGATCCTGCGAAAGTGAGCCCTCTTCGTTGCGTTGTTCAGGCCAGACCGTGAAGTTGCGCACGAGCTTGAAGGGCGGCTCGATGCGCAATCGGGAGCGTTTCTGGCGCAGTTCGATCCGGTCGGGCAGCCGTACTGTGACGACAGTTGCTCCGTGAGGCGAAACTCCGACGTTCACGACTTCGGCCGCAAAACCGAAGAAACTCGGCAGGTCCGGGTCTTCCAGCTTGAGTTTGAAATATACCTTCGCCCTCTGGTCAAGCCATTCGTCCGAAAGCTGGATCACCTCGGAAAGTTCAAGGGAGACGCCATCGTCGCCGCTGGCCACGAGTGCGCAGGGGATAAAGCGGCTGCGTGCTGCCTTGTTTTCGAGCACGATATCGAAGCGAGCCCGTTGATTCAGAGCCAGGTCGAGCATGCCCAGGATGTTCTCGCGACCCGTGGTCCACGTGGAAGGGGGGGGAGTGACGCGACGACTGGCTATCCAACGACTGAGGAGCCAGCCCAGGACGATCGCTGCCCCCAGCAGAAAAACCAGCGTCAGGAGATTGGCCAGCAGTTCCGGGGTTGTCCCATGGCCGGAGAAGGTTCGTTGCACGTCGGCGAAACCGCGGTCCATTTCGCTGCGTTGCCTCCCTTTTGATCGTCTTTATACAGGTTTCGACCAAAACAAAAGCGGAGGGAAAGATCAGCGGCGCGACATTTTCCGCAGATGGATTTCCAGGCAGGAGACGGCGGCCGGGGTGAGGCCGGGAATGCGCGCCGCCTGCCCCATGGTCATGGGCCGCACGCGCAAAAGCTTCTCGCGCGCCTCGCGGGTCAGGCCGCAGACCGCCGAGTAGTCGATATCCGCAGGCAGCGGCGTCTCCACCATGGCTTCAGAGCGCGCCACCAACTCCTCTTGGCGCTTGAGATAGCCCGCGTATTTGATCTGGGTCTGGGCCTCTTCCAGCACATCGGCCGGAAGCTCTCCCAGCCGGGGCCAGAACACGGCCATGTCCCTGATCTCGACCTCGGGCTGGCGAAGGATGGTGGCCAGATTCGCGGCCGCATGCGGCGCGGCGGCCTTGATCCCGGCCAGCCGTTCGCGCGTGGCAGCATCGGGCGTGAGCGTAATTTCCTCGAAGGCCGCCAGCGCCTCATCCAGGAGACGTTTTTTGGCGGAAAACACGGTCCACTGCGTGTCACCCACGAGTCCCCGCGCCCGGCCAAGCGCCGTGAGGCGGAGGTCGGCGTTGCCCTCGCGCAAAAGCAGCCGGTGCTCGGCGCGCGAGGTGAACATGCGGTAGGGTTCGCGCGTGCCCTTGGTCACCAGGTCGTCCACCAGGACCGCCATGTAGGCCTGATCTCGGCCGGGCAGGAAGGGCTCCTCCCCGCGAAGCGCGGCCGCGAGGTTGCATGCGGCCCAAAGTCCTTGCGCGGCGGCCTCCTCGTAGCCCGACGTGCCGTTGATCTGGCCCGCGCAATAAAGGCCGGGCACGAGCTTGGCCTCAAGGGTGGGCAGGAGTTGCTCGGGCGGGATGTAGTCGTACTCGATGGCGTAACCCGGCCGCACGATCTGGGCCTTTTCCAGCCCGGGGATGCTCGCGATCATGCGCTTTTGTACGTCCAGCGGCAGGCTCGTGGGAATGCCGCCGGGATACACTTCGGGACTCTCGACGCCCTCGGGTTCGAGGAAAATCTGGTGCCGTTCCTTCTCGGGGAAACGGGCGATCTTGTCTTCGATGGATGGACAGTAGCGTGCGCCCACGCCCTGGATGACCCCGGTGAACATGGGCGAGCGCGAAAATCCCTCGCGGATGATCTCGTGCGTCGTCGGCGTGGTCCAGGTGATGTGGCAAGACACCTGCGGCAGGGCGGGCGCGGCGCTCGCGAAGCTGAAGAGCGGCGGGGGGGCGTCGCCGGGCTGCGGCGTGAGCCTCGCGTAATCGATGCTTTGCGCCAGGAGCCGTGGCGTGGTGCCGGTCTTCAGACGGCCGAGTTCGAAGCCGAGGGACACAAGACAAGCGGACAGCCCCACGCTCGCGGGATCGCCCATACGACCGCCGGAGAAGTTCGTCAGTCCTACGTGGATCAGGCCAGAAAGGAAGGTGCCCGTGGTCAGGAGCACCGCGCGAGCCGAGTGGGTTTCGCCAAGCCCTGTACGCACCCCGGCCGCACGGCCGTCCCGGATCAGGATCTCCTCGGCTGTGTCTTGGCGCACCCAAAGGTTATTCTGGGCGAAGACATCGTTCTTGACCGCGCGCATGTAGGCGTCGCGATCCACCTGGGCGCGGGTGGAGCGCACGGCCGGGCCTTTTCGTGTGTTCAGGGTGCGGAATTGGATACCGGCGAGATCGGCCCAACGCCCCATGCAGCCGCCCATGGCGTCGATCTCGCGCACCATGTGGCCTTTGGCCAGGCCCCCGATGGCCGGGTTGCAGGACAGATGCCCAACGCGGTCGATGTTGATGGTCAAAAGCAGGGTGGCGAAGCCCATGCGCGACAGGGCCATGGCCGCTTCGCAGCCCGCGTGGCCAGCGCCGACGACCACGGCGTCGAAAGTCTCGGGAGGCGTCGGCTTCATCGTGGTCTAGGCCTGTCCGTCGTCCAGGAGCATGCGCGCGATGACTTTGGCGTCGTTCAGGTGGTTGGAGATGCGTGCCCTTTCGCCCGGTTGATGCGCGTTGTGCAGCAGCGTGGCCCATACCGCGGCCTCATAGCCTCTGCGCCTGAGGTAGGCGGCCACGGTGCCGCCACCGATGCCGCGCGGCGTGGGCGCCTTGCCGGTCTCGGCGAAGACCGCGCGGGAAAGGGCGCGGGCTACGTCGGAATCGGGCGAGGTGGCGGGCGCGGCCTGTTCTTCCTGCACGACGTGATATTCCACGGACACGCCGTAGGCTCTTTCTATCTCGCGGCCCATGTCGCGGATGGCGTCGAAGACCTGCGTGAGCGGATATTCCGCCAGAACGCGGCAGTCGACATAGAAGACATCGCGGCCGGGCACGGTGTTCACGTTCTCCACGTTGGCTTCTTTTTTGGTCGGTTCAAACGTGGAGCGGGGCGGATCGAAAAGCGGGTCCACACGATCGAAGCATTCGCCGAGCGAACGGATTTTGAGGATGAAGGCCGCAGCCGCCACAAGGGAGTTCACGCCTTCATGCGGCACCGAGGCATGGCACTGTTTGCCCGTGACCGTGATCTTGAGCCAAAACATGCTCTTTTCGGCCAACTCCAGGAGCGATCCGTCCGGTTCACCGAAGTCCGGGATCAGGAACAGGTCATCCTTTCCGAAGCGCTCGCCATGCTCGCGCAGCACGAAGTCGAGACCGTGTTTGCTGCCGGTCTCCTCGTCGGCAACGAAAAGCATGCCGTAGGACAGATTCGGCGTGACGTTCAACTCCCGCAGGGCTTTGGCCGCGAGCAGGGAGGAGACGACGGCTTGGTTGTTGTCCTCCACGCCCCGCCCGATCAAGATATCGTCCTCCACATGCAGTCGCCAAGGGTCCGTGGTCCACAGCGAGAGATCGCCAGCCGGAACGACATCCAGATGCGAGATGACCCACAGAGTGCGCGGGCTACGACCTTGGATGCGCACAGCCAGATTGGGACGCGAGCCACTGTTGACGCGTGGATCGGGAGAGGGCATCTCGATATGCTCGTGTAATCCCAGACCGCGTATATAGTCGCGGACAAAGGAGCACTTGGCGTCCTCCCCGTCGCCACCGTTGTCCGGCCCCAACGCGAGCAGAGCCACGAGGTTTTCCTGCAGGGAGACGACCTCCGAACGCTGGGCTTCAATGTGACGAAGAACGGCGTCGAGCA
Organism: Alkalidesulfovibrio alkalitolerans DSM 16529; assembly: GCF_000422245.1. NCBI lineage: Bacteria > Pseudomonadati > Thermodesulfobacteriota > Desulfovibrionia > Desulfovibrionales > Desulfovibrionaceae > Alkalidesulfovibrio > Alkalidesulfovibrio alkalitolerans. The sequence goes on along the minus strand of NZ_ATHI01000032.1, from coordinate 133,868 downwards.
TGGGGGCTTCCTTCGTGGTTCCCGGTGCGCCGGGAAGGGAATGCGTCATGATAGGAAAAAATGCCAAGCAGGAAAAGGGGACGGGCTTTCGCCCGCCCCCTTGGCGTTTTCCGTGGGTTCCCGGAGAATGTCCGGGGAGGGCCCTAGCGGCCGCGCGCAGCGCGCTTGGAGGCCTTGAGCGGGTTGATCTTGACTTCGCCCGTCTTGGTCTTCTCGGCCTTGACGTGGGTGGCGAAGTTACAGATCCCATAGGACCACTTGCGGGCGGGCTTGGCGTAGCTCGGGCAGTAGGTGGTGTCCTCGAAGGCCACGGCGCGATCGCAACCTTCGCACTTGTCGATGATCGGCTCCATGATGAAGCCCTTGAAGGACAGACCCTTTTCCGTCTTGACCGCGCCCTGCAGGGCGTTGGCATTGCCGTTGGACATGGTGACCACTCCTTGTGGGAGATAAATTGTACGTTCGTGCAAGAGGGGCTTTATTTAATGAGAACGGCGGGCTTGTCAAGCGTCTTCAACAGATTCCCCCTTCGGCGACCCAGGCGGCGACGTCGCGGGCTTCCTCAACCAAGGCCTCGTGGTCCAAGGCCAGGAACCGGCCATCCATGTAGAGCACCCGGCCGTTGACCATGGTCAGTCGCACCTCGCCGCCTGTGGCGGCGTACACGGCCTGCGAAACGGGATCGTGCAGCGGCATGAGGTTCGGGCACGACATATCCAGGGCGCACATGTCGGCCCGAAATCCCGCCGCGATGCGGCCCAGTCCCGGCAGGCGCAGAGCGTGCGCCGAACCGATCGTAGCCATGTCCAGGACGGATTTTTCGTTGAGCACCGAAGGATCGCCCCGGTAGGCTTTCTGGATTCTGGCGGCCGAGCCCATCTCTCGAAACATGGAAAGGTCGTTGTTGCTGGCCGCGCCGTCCGTGCCAAGGCCCACACGCACGCCCGCGTCGAGCATCTTCTGCACGGGCGCGAAACCGTTGCCGAGTTTCATGTTACTCTCTGGACAGTGGACAACGGCGGTTCCCCGTTCGGCCAAAAGGGCGATTTCATCCATGGTGACGTCCACGCAGTGGAACAGCGTGGTGCGAGGGGAAAGCAGCCCGAGGGATTCGAGATGGGCGATGGGCCGCATGCCGAAGGCTTCCACGCACTGTCTCGTTTCTTCCGCGGATTCCGCCGCGTGGAGCATGAACGGCGCGTCCAGGCGGCCGGCCAGGGCGAAGCTGTCCTTAAGCATGGTCGGACTCGTGGTGTAGACCGCGTGGGCCATGACCGCCGTGGAGACGAGCGGATGGCCGTCGTAGCGGCGGTGCAGCCTTTCGATCAGGGCATAGCCCTCCTCGGGCGTGGCGTAGGTCATGGTGGGCGTGGTGATCACTCCCTCGGCGACCACCGCCCGCATGCCCGTGGCCTCGGCCGCTGCGGCCACCTCGTGTTCGAGGAGGTACATGTCCGAAAAGCAGGTCGTGCCCGAGGCGATCATCTCGGCGCAGGCCAAAAGCGCCCCCAGATGGACCATGCGCGGCGTGAGCCGCTTCTCCACGGGCCAGATGTGATCCGAGAGCCACTCCATGAGCGGCAGGTCGTCGGCCAGGCCGCGAAAAAGGCTCATGGCCACATGGCTGTGAGCGTTGACCAGACCGGGCAGGAGCATGGCCGCGCCCAGGTCGAGCACACGGTCGGCGTTGGCCAGGGGCTCGATCTCGGCGCGCGTCCCCACGGCGGTGATGGTGTCGCCATGGATGGCCACGGCCCCGTCGTGAATCACGCGGCGCTCGTCGTCCTGGGTGACCACGACGTCGGCCAGCACCAGCAGATCGCAGGCGATGTCCATATCATCCTCCGGAACCCACGCTAGATGATTTGCGCGGGAAAATGAAGTAGAGGGCCTGCATGTCGAACGCCATTCGTCCCGCCTGCCTGTTGTTGCACGGTTTTACTGGCACCCCCTTCGAGGTGGCCCCCCTTGCCCGCGCGCTGCGCGAGCGGGGATTCGCGGTCGAAACGCCGCTTCTGCCCGGACACGGGACCACACTCGCCGAGTGCGACCGGGCCACCTGGGCCGACTGGAGCCGGTCCGCCCGCGAGGCCTTCGACCGTCTGGCCGCCTTGGGCGGCCCGGTGTTCGCGGCCGGACTCTCCATGGGCGGCAGCCTGTGCCTGCAACTGGGACGCGAGCGGTCCCCGGCGGGCATCGCCTGCCTGGCCGCGCCGCTCAGGCTGTATCGGCTCATGCCCTTCATCGCCAAGGACCCGAGGCTGCCGTTCGTGGGCCTGATGCGGCACGTCCGCCCCATCTGGCCGGTTCCGCCCAAGACCCGCGAATCCCTGGCCATCGCCCCCTGGGAGGGTTACGAAGGCGGCACGCCCCTGAACGCCCTGCATTCGCTCATGCACGGGCTGGCCGACCTGCGGCGCAACCTCGGATCGGTGCGCGTGCCGCTCCTCGTGGCCCAGTGCCCCACCGACACCACGGTCAACGCGCGCGACGCCTTCGCCATCCGCCGCGAGACAAGCTCGGCGGTGAAGCGGCTGGTCTGGCTGCCCATCGAGGAGCGCGTCACCGGACACCATCTGGTGACCACACATTGCGAGACGCGGGAGCTCGTGGCCGGGCTCGTGGCCGGCTTCTTCACGGAACTGCTTTCGGATGACGGCCATGCGCAATCGTGATATCATTTTTTTATAGGGAGTTGCGATGAACGGTGAAAAACGCACCAGAACGCGCGTGGCGCTCATGTTCGGGGCGGTCGTCAGCCTCGACGGCCGCGACGTGCCCGTCCGCCTGAACAACCTGAGCCTCAAGGGATTGTCGTGCAATCCCGATCCGCGTCTGGTCGAAGGAAAGGACTGCGTGGTGCGCATCGCCCTTTCGGGCAGCGTGACCATCCGCGTCCAGAGCCGCGTGGTGCGCGTGAACCCGTGCGAGACGGCTGTGGAGTTCCTGGAGATGGACCCCGAGAGCTTCGGGCATCTGCGCAACCTCATCCGCATGCACGCCGAGGACCCCGACCGCATCGACGACGAGATCATCGGCATCCCCGCGTTCGAGTCCTGATCTTTTCTCGGGAATTTTCATGCGCCTGACTCCCCTTGCCAGTCCCTACGTATTTCCCGTCTATTTTTTTCTCGCGACCATCATCGCGGGGGCCATGCTGCTTACTCAGCCGATGAGCCTGAACGGCACGGAATTGTCCTTCATCGACGCGCTGTTCACGGCCACCTCGGCCACCTGCGTCACGGGTCTCGTGGTCGTGGATACGGGAACCCATTTCAGCGTCTTCGGCCAGGCCGTGATCCTGACCATGTTCCAGTTGGGCGGCCTGGGCGTGATGACCTACACGAGTCTCGTCTTCTATCTGTGGCGGCGGAAGGTGACGCTCACCGACCGTCTGGCCGTGGGGCAGAGCCTTCTGCACGACGCATCCTTCAGCCTCGGCAGGTTTCTGGTTCACATCGTGCTGTGGGTCCTGATCCTCGAAACGCTCGGCGCTCTGGCCTTGTGGCTTTTCGACCCGAGGGGATTTCATCCGTGGTCGGCCGTTTTCCATGCCGTCTCAGCCTTTTGCAATGCCGGATTCGCGCTGCAAAGCGACAGCCTCGTGCACTGGCAGGGGCACGCCGGAGTCAATGCCGTAGTCATGCTTCTGATTGTCGTCGGCGGCATCGGCTTTTCGGTGATCGTCGAACTTGAGGAATGGGTGCGCAACGTCATCGGCAAGAGAAAGAGACAGCGTCTGTCCTGGTATGCGCGGACGGTGCTCTCCGTCAGCGGTTTGCTCGTTTTCGGCGGTGCTGCGGTCTTTCTTCTGGCCGAAGTCGCGGGAGTGCAGGGTGATTTCTCGTTCTCCGAAGGAGTGCTGGCAGCGCTGTTCCAGAGCGTGACCTGCCGTACGGCCGGGTTCAACACCGTGGACATTGGCGGGCTGACCACGATCACCCTGTTGGTCATGATCATGCTCATGTTCATCGGAGGTTCGCCCGGCAGTTGCGCCGGAGGCGTGAAGACCACGACCTTCCGGGTGCTGTGGGCCTTTGCCGTCGCCAAGCTTGCCGGTCGGCAGCAGCCTGTCGTGGGACGTTTCGCCGTGGATCAGGAGACGCTCGGGCGTGCGGTGACGCTCTTCCTGTTCGCCGTGGCGATCATCGGCGCGGCCACGCTCTGGCTCCTGGTGAGCGAAGCCGGAGGCGTGCCGCATCCCCAGGCGCGGGGACTCTTTCTCGAAATCCTTTTCGAGGCCGTTTCGGCCTTCGGCACGGTCGGCCTCTCCATGGGGCTCACGCCGAACCTGAGCGATTCCGGAAGAATCGTGATCACGGTGCTCATGTTCGTGGGGCGTCTGGGGCCCATCGTGTTTCTCACGGTCTTGACCAGGCTGCACGAACGGTCGAGGTATTCCTGGCCCGAGGAAGGCATGCTCATCGGTTAGATGGAGGTTCTCTCATGCGCAAGATAAGCGTTGGCGTCATCGGGCTTGGCAAGTTCGGCCTGTCCTTCGCCCAGGCGCTCATGGATCTGCGGCAGGAGGTCGTGGGGCTCGATTCGGTTCCCGAGCACGTCCGCAACGCCCAGGACGTTTTGACGCAGGTGTACCAGGGCGACGCCATGGACCGGAAGGTTCTCGAACAGCTCAACTTCGCGGATTTCGGCGTGGTCATGGTCAGCGTGGGGCAGTCCATCGAGGCCAGCGCCATGATCTCGCTCTATCTGAAGGAGCTCGGCGCGGCCCAGGTCTGGGTCAAGGCCGTCAGCCAGGACCATCATAAACTTCTGGACCGCATCGGCGTGGACCGGGTCATCCTGCCCGAGCATTTCGCAGCCACGCAACTCGCCCACAGTCTCGTCACGCCGGGGCTCATGGCCTGCCTACCGTTCGATGCGGGCATGGCCCTGCGCGAGATCACGATCGACAAATGGGCGGGAAAGACCCTGCGCGACCTGGACATGACCAATGTTCACGGCGCGCAGGTCGTGGCTGTAAGGCGACACGGCGAGAGCGCCTACACCTATGTGCCTCGCGCGGATATGCTCTTCGCCAGGGGCGACGTCATGGTCGTGCTCGGAAGCACCGAGGCCCTGGAAAAGATGAAGGCCTGAAGCCCGCTCTTCGGGAAGCGGGGCGTCAGGCCTTCGTTTCCTCGATTTTCAGTGACCCTTACAGATCCGTCTTCTGCGGCCACTTCTGAGGATCATCCTTGAACAGCTTGTAGACGAAGGAGTCCACCAGGGCCTGCCAGCTCGCCGCGATGATGTTGTGCGAGAGGCCCACGGTGGTCCACTTCTCGGTCTTGTCGCCGGATTCGATGAGCACCCGGACGTTGGAGGCCGTGCCGCCGGTGTCGCGGATGTATCCCGAAAGCACGCGGACCTTGAAATCCATGAGCTTCATCTCGTTCAGGTGCGGATAGGCGTCGCACAGCGCCTTGCGCAGGGCGTTGTCCAGGGCGTTCACCGGTCCCGCGCCGTCGGCGGCGGTGTGCACGATGCGGCCCTTGACCCTGATCTGCACCGTGGCCTCGGAGATGGGCTGCTCGCCGCCGCGCTTGCCGTCCAGAACCCGGAAGTTGACCAGGTCGAAGTAGCTCTTGGACCAGCCCATGGTGCGGAAGAAGATGAGCATGAACGAAGCCTCGGCCGCGGAATACTCGTAGCCCTGGGCCTCGCGCTCCTTGATCTCGGCCAGAAGCGCCTCCACGCAGGGGTCGTCCTTGTCCAGATCCTTGTAGTAGCGCCGGGCCATGGCCAGGATGTTGGAACGGCCCGCCAAGTCCGAAAGGATGATGCGCTGCACGTTGCCCACGCTTTCGGGCTGGACGTGCTCGTAGGTACGGGCGTTGCGCAGCACCGCCGAAACGTGGATGCCGCCCTTGTGGGCGAAGGCCGAGCGACCCACGAATGGCTGGCGCATGAAGGGCCGCAGGTTGCAGACCTCGGCCACGTAGTGCGAGGCACTGGTGAGCATCGAAAGCTTGCCTTCCGGAAGGCAGCCGATGCCCATTTTCTGCTCCAGAATGGGGATCACGGAGCACAGGTCGGCGTTGCCGCAGCGTTCGCCGTAGCCGTTGATGGTTCCCTGGATCTGCGAGGCGCCCAGGCGCACGGCCTCGATGCTGTTGGCCACGGCCACGCCCGAGTCGTTGTGGCCGTGGAAGCTCAGGGCCGCCCCGGGCAGGGCCGCGCGCACGGCCGTCATGGCCGGAGCGAGGTCCTGGGGCAGGATGCCGCCGTTGGTGTCGCACAGGACGAGCATGTCGGCCCCGGCCTCGTGCGCGGCCTTCAGGCAGGCCAGGGCGTAGTCGGGAGTGGCCTGGAAGGCGTCGAAGAAGTGTTCCGCGTCGAAGAAAACTTCCTTGAAGTGGGGCTTTAAGAATTCGACGGAATCCCGGATCAGTTCAAGGTTGCGCTCCAGGGGAATGCGCAGCGCTTCTTTGACGTGCAGGTCCCAGGTCTTGCCCACGATGGTGGCCACCTGGGCCTTGCTCTCCACGAGCGCCTTGAGGTTCGCGTCGTTCTCGGCGGCGTTCTTGGCCGCGTGGGTGCTGCCGAACGCGGCCAGGGCCGCGTTCACGAGCCTGACTCCCTTGATTTCCTTGAAGAACTGGCGATCCGTGGGGTTCGATCCCGGCCAGCCGCCCTCGATGTAGTGAACGCCGAGTTCGTCGAGCTTCTTCGCGATGAGCAGCTTGTCATCGAGATTGAGGGTGATCTCCTCGGCCTGCGAGCCGTCGCGAAGCGTGGTGTCGTAGATCGAGACCCTGCGGTTCATACTTCTCCGACCTTTCGTTCACCGGGTTGCTTGTCCAGTTCGAATTCCTCGTGCAGCGTGCGCACGGCCAATTCGGCGTACTTGTCCTCGATGAGCATGGTGATTTTGATTTCGGAGGTGGAGAGCATGAGCAGGTTGATGTTCTCGCGGGCCATGGCCGCGAAGGCGCGGGAGGCCACGCCGGAATGGTTGCGCATGCCCACGCCGATGACCGAGACCTTGCACACGCCGGTGTCGGATTGGATCTCCTTGGCGCCGATGTCCTGGCGCACGGCTTCGAGCAGGGCCAGGGTCTTCTGCAAATCCTTGCGGGAGACCGTGAAGGTCATGTCGGTATGGCCGTCGCGGCTGGTGTTCTGGATGATCATGTCCACCAGGATGCCTTTTTCGGCGATGGGGCCGAAGATGGAAGAGGCCACGCCGGGCTGGTCGAGCACGTCGTAGATGGTCACGCGGGCCTGGTCCTTGTCGTAGGCGATGCCGGAGACGAGAACGTATTCCATGGACTTGTCCTCCTGGGAGACGAGGGTGCCGGGATTGTCGGAGAAAGTGGAGCGCACGCGCACCGGGACATTGTACTTCTTGGCGAATTCCACCGAACGGATCTGGAGCACCTTGGCTCCCATGCTGGCCATCTCCAACATCTCGTCGTAGCTGATGCGATCGAGCTTGCGCGCCTTGTCGCAGATGTTGGGGTCGGTGGTGAAGACCCCCTCGACGTCGGTGTATATTTCGCAGGTCTCCGCGTTCAGGGCAGCGGCCAGGGCCACGCCCGAGGTGTCGGAGCCGCCGCGGCCGAGCGTCGTCAGGCGGCCGTGTTCATCGCAGCCCTGAAAGCCCGCCACGGCCAGAACGTCGTGATCGTTCAGCATGGCGCGCAGGGTGTTCGCGTCGATGTCCAGGATGCGGGCGTTGGTGTAGTCGCAGGTGGTGCGGATCTGCACCTGATGGCCGAGGACGGAGCGGGCTTTCAGCCCGGCGTCCTTGCAGAGCATGGCGAACAGGGCCACGGACACCTGTTCTCCCGTGGTCGCCAGGGCGTCCAGTTCGGCGGGGTCGGGGTCGGACGACCACTGCGAGGCTAGATCGAGGAGACGATTCGTCTCGCCCGCCATGGCGGAAAGGACGATCACCACCTTGTTGCCCCTGGCGCATTCGCGGCTCACAATCTCGAGGACCCGCTTCATGCGTTCCAGTCCGGCGACGGAAGTTCCGCCGAATTTCTGCACCGTTATTTTCATCGTATTCACGTGTCGTCTCCCGTGGGGGATTGAAAGGGAACGGACATCGCCACCAGTTTGCGCGCCAGGCTGTCGAGAAATCCCTCGGCCTTTTGTCCCTGCGCTCGAAACACGGCCTTTCGCCCTTTTTCGCGGGAAGAAAGCAGGCACTCCACCCGTTCCTCGGGGCGGCCGGGTCCGACTAGATACTGCGCCCACTCGACAATGACAAGGGTGTCGACGGTTTCGAGGTCGTCGAGGAGATCGTCGCCGGGGGCCTGGCCCTCCAGCCGGTAGAGATCGTAATGGGCGATCGCCGGCTCCGTGGGATACAGATTGCAGATCGTGAACGAAGGGCTGGCCACCTCGGCTGCGTGCGCGCCGGGCAAGGCGCCGACAAGCCCCCGCACGAGCGTGGTCTTGCCCGCGCCCAGGTCGCCTTCGAGAAGCAGGGCGAAACCGGGCCTCGATGAGAGCGAGGCCGCCATGGCCCGCCCCAATTCTTCCGTGGCCCTGGCATCGGACAGAACGACCGAAAGGCTCTTCACGTCTGGCTAACCCTTGCTCTGCATCACAGTGCGCAGCACGTCGGACTTGCCGATGACGCCCACGAGGCGTTCGCCGTCCACGACGGGCAGGGTATGCAGCCGCTTGTCGACCATGATCGCGGCCACGGTATCCATGGGTGTGTCGGGCGTCACGGTCACGGGATCGGGAGTCATGGCCTCGCGCACGCTCATGGCCGTGATCTTCTTCATTTCCCGCTCCAGGCGCTCCAGGCCTCCGAGCGGCACCAGCCCGTCCAGAAGCGTGAATACGCTGGGCAGGTTCAGGGCCTTTTGCTGCGTGATGAGGTCCGACTGGCAAAGGATGCCCACGAGCTTGCCGCCCTCGACCACGGGCACGCCGTTGATCTTGTTCTCCAGCAGAATCTTCGCCGCCGAGGGAATGTCCAGTTCGGGGGTCACGCTGATGATCTCGATGGTCATGATGTCTTTCGCGGTGCGCATGGTTGCTCCTTCATGGCATGTGGCAGGGCGGCGGCTATCTCGGTGGCCGTGCAGCCCCGGTTGGGGAAATTTTCGGCAAGATGCAGTCCGGCCGAGGCATGCAGCCATACGGCTAGGCGGGCGGCCTTGAAGCAGGACAGCCCTTGTGCGAGCAGCGCGCCGAGCAGCCCAGCCAGGACGTCGCCCGAGCCGCCCACGGAGAGGGCAGGGGCGTCCACGGGGCAGAGGTGTATCGGCTGGCCTGGGGCGGCGACCAGGGTTCCTGCGCCCTTGAGCACGCACATAGCGCCGGTGCGTTCGACGAGCGCGCGGATCGCGGCCGGGCGGTCGGCCTGCACGGTGGCGGCATCAAGCCCCAGGAGGCGTCCGGCCTCGCGGGGGTGCGGCGTGAGCACAGCGTTTTCGGGCAGGCGCGGTGGGGTCTCTTCTTGGGCCAGCCAGTAGAGCGCGTCTGCGTCGAGCACAAGGGGCGGCAGAGAGGATGCGGCCAAAAGCCCGCGCAGGAAATCCCGCGCGCCTTCGGTGCGGCCGAGCCCAGGCCCCACGACCAGGGCGTTGAAATGGCCGACGTGCGGCAGCAATTCGTCGAGGAACCCGGCGTTCCACTCCCCGCCTTTGCCCAGGGGCAGAGTCATGATGTCCGGCTGTCCGGCCTTCAGATGCAGCGAGAGCCCTGAAGGGCAGCCCACGGTGGCCAGCCCCGCGCCGCCGCGAAGCGCGCCCAGCGCGGTCAGGACGGGCGCGCCGGTGAGGCCGTAGCTGCCGCCCAGGACCAGGACGTGGCCGTAGGAGCCCTTGTGCCCCTCCGGGGAGGGACGCGGAAGAAGGCCGAGCGTCTCCGGACCGAGCAGGGCGGCCGAGGCCGGGTGGGCGTCCTTGACCTCCGGCGGGATGCCGATGGGCCGCACGTGCAGCCAGCCCGTGAAGGGCGCGGCGAACGGCTGGGCCAGACCGATCTTGGCCGCCTCGAAGGTGACGGTGGCGTCGGCGCGAACGGCCGTGGGGTTCGGCCTGCCGGTGTGGGCCGAAAGTCCCGTGGGCGCGTCCAGGGCCAGGACCAGGGCATTCCGACCGAGCCGGTTGACGGTTTCGACGAGTTCAAGAAAGAAAGGCGAAAGCTGGCCGGAAAAGCCGGTGCCAAGCAGGCCGTCCACAACCACGCAAGGCCTCGAAAGCTCCCAGGAGAGCGCCTTGGAGGCAAGGTTTCGCTCCGTGACGAGTTCGGCCGCAAGACCGAGCTTTCGCGCCAGTCGGGCGTTGTAGCCCGCCTCGCCTTTGTAGGCCGAGAGCGGCTTGACGTGGGCGAGGAGAACCTTCGCACCCGCGCAGTGCAAATGGCGGGCAAGGGCGATGGCGTCGCCGCCATTGTTGCCGGGCCCGGCCAGGAGCAACACGCCTCGCCCCACCAGGTCGCCGACGAGTCCGCACAGGACGTGCATGGCCTCGCGCGAGGCGTTCTCCATGAGGATTTCCGGCCTGATGCCTAAGGCCACGGCGGCCTTGTCCCAGCGGGCCATCTCCTCGGGAGTGGGCAGGAGGGCGTGCAAGGCGAGCTCCTTTGCGCTCAGCGTTCCAGGACCACGACGGCGGCGGCGGTATCGCGGCCGTGGGTCAGGCTGACGTGGATGCGCGTCACTCCGAGTTCATGGGCGTGCTCGGCGGCCGAACCGTGGAAGACCATCTCCGGCTTGCCGCGCTCGCCGCCCACGACCTCGAGGGTGGTCAGCGAAACGCCCTTGGTGAAGCCGGTCCCCAGGGCCTTTGCTGCGGCCTCCTTGGCCGCGAAACGGGCCGCGAGAAAAGGCACGGGGTTCTTTTTCGGCATGGCCCGTCGCTCGCCTTCGGTCAAGATTCTGGCCACAAAACGCTCGTTGAAGCGCGCGAGGCTTTTCTCGATGCGATCGAGTTCCACCACGTCTATGCCGATACCCACTATCATTTCCACGCTCAGTCCGCAAAGCTCTCCACGATGTCGGCCATGCGCCGCACGGCTTCGGAGAGTCCCGTGAGCACGGCCCGCGAGACGATGCTGTGGCCGATGGAGTATTCGCACACGCCGGGCACGCGCCCGAAGGCGTGCACGTTTACGTAGTTCAGCCCATGTCCGAGATTGACCTTGAGGCCGAGTTCTTTTCCTTGGGCGATGGCTGCGACGATCTTCCTGAGTTCCGTGTCGCGTGTGGCCGAGTCCTTGGCGTCGGCGTAGTGGCCGGTGTGGATTTCGATGAACTGCGTCTTGATGCGTGCCGCCGCTTCCATCTGGGCGGGATCGGCGTCGATGAAGAGGCTTGAGGCGATGCCCGCCTCCCAGATCGGCTCAAGGTAACGCCGCAGGAAGTCCTCGCGCCCGGCCACGGAGAGGCCGCCCTCGGTGGTCAACTCCTCGCGCTTTTCCGGCACGAGGCAGACCGTGTCCGGCCGGACCGAGAGGGCGATGGAGCGCATCTCCTCGGTGGCCGCCATTTCGAGATGCAGCCGGGTTTGTATGGCTTCCCTCAGCACGCGCACGTCGCGATCCTGGATGTGACGACGGTCCTCACGCAGGTGGACGATAATCCCGCGCGCTCCGGCGAGTTCGGCCATCAGGGCTGCCGTGACGGGCTCCGGCTCGATTCCCAGCCGTTGCTGGCGCAAGGTGGCCACGTGGTCAACGTTGACCGACAAGACGGGCATGGCGTGCCTCCTGAAAAGAATCGTGATTTCCGGCCATGATTCCGGGACAACCGGTGTATGTCTTTAGGGCCTGGAAAGCAACACTCGGTGCGGGCGGCGGCGATTTCACTCGGCTTTCGTCCCTTCCGTTTCGCCTCCCCCGGTTGACGCACCACACCGCTTCCGGTAACCAGAATGCGCCCGCTTAGCATCCTAATTTCTCATCAACCAGGAGACACTGCAAACATGAACGTGTGTATCGTCGGCACCGGCTACGTCGGTCTCGTCAGCGCGGCCTGCTTCGCCGAAATGGGCAACGACGTCGTCTGTGTCGATGTCAACCCGCACATCGTGGAGATGTTGAACAAGGGATATGTTCACATTTTCGAGCCCGGCCTCGAAGAACTGGTGGCTCGCAACGCCCGCGACGGGCGCCTGCGTTTCACCACCGACCTCGCCGAGGGCTTGGCCGACGCCCTATGCGTCTTCGTCACCGTAGGCACGCCCTCAAAGCCCGATGGCTCCTGCGACCTGATCTACGTGCACCAGGTGGCGGCCCAGATCGGTCAGGCCATGACCAGCTACAAGATCGTCATCGACAAATCCACGGTTCCGGTGGGCACGGCCGACCAAGTGCGGGAGATAATCGCCCAGGAACTGCGCAAGCGTGGCCTCGATCTGCCCTTCGACGTGGTTTCGAACCCCGAGTTCCTCAAGGAAGGTGATGCGGTCAACGATTTCATGAAGCCCGACAGGGTCATCGTGGGCACGGACAGCGAACGAGCCGCCAAACATCTTGAGGCGCTTTACGCCCCTTACGCGCGCAGCCGCGAAAAGCTGATCATGATGGGTGTGAAGAGTGCCGAGATGACCAAGTACGCGGCCAACTGCATGCTGGCCACCAAGATATCCTTCATCAACGAGATCGCCAACATCTGCGAGATGGTGGGGGCAGACGTGCGCGAAGTGCGCATGGGCATCGGCTCGGATCACCGCATCGGATACCATTTCATCTATCCCGGCGTGGGCTACGGCGGTTCGTGCTTTCCCAAGGACGTCAAAGCGCTCATCAACACGGCCAAGGAATACGGCTACAAGCCCCGGCTCATCGAGTCTGTGGATCTGGTTAACTCGCGCCAGAAGCTCATGCTCTCCAACAAGATCAAGAACTACTTCGCCGACCAGGGCGGGGTGAAAGGCCGCACGCTCGCCATGTGGGGCCTGGCCTTCAAGGCCAACACCGACGACATGCGCGAGGCCCCGTCCATCGACATCATCCGCGATCTCACGGCCGAAGGCATGCGCATCCGCGCCTTCGACCCTGTGGCCGGAGACAAGGCCCGAGAGACGTTCAAAGACAATCCCCTCGTGGAAATATTCGACGAGCAGTACGGGGCGCTCGAGAACGCCGACGCCCTGGCCGTGGTCACGGAATGGAACCAGTTCAGAAATCCGAATTTCACGCGGATGAAGCGCTTCTTGCGTGCGCCCATTGTTTTCGACGGCAGAAACCTCTATTCGCCGTCGTTCATGTCGTCGGAAGGATTCGCCTATTTCAGCATCGGCCGCAGACCGGCTAGGCCGGAATAGGGTGGCGGGGAAAAATCCAGTTCCACAGGCCGCTTAAAAAGCACCAAAGGCAAGGACGCGAAAAGTTCAAGGCCGACCCGTCGTTTAACCTTTGCGAAGGCTTGAACGTTTTTCGGCAACGCGGCAGACGATGCTTTTTCAGCGATTGAAAATCAGAAAGAAGCCCGGCCCCTGCGCTGGCTGCGGACCTGTAATTCCTTGAGGATCAGGGCTTCGTAATCCGCTTCACGTTCGACGAGCACGGAGTCGTCGTGCAGGAAGCGTTCGAGAAACTGCGCCTCTTCCCAGAAGTCCAAAAGCTCGTCGTCGCCCAGCGTTTTCAGTTGTTCTTCGAGGGGAAAACTGTCGGGGAGCGAGAGAAGGTGGGCCATGAAAAAGGGTTCCTCCGGGTGACGGGATGGGCGTTGCCGTCCTTACTTATTGGAAGGGGAGTGGTTTGGCAAGTGTGTCCGCCGAGGTCGGACAAAGACCCCTTGCGCTTGTGGCCCTTAGGATTTATAGATTTTCCTGGCCTGGACAACTTTCATCCAGGGGTACCGCATCTTGCCGGGGGTATTGAATGAACGACATGCACAAGCGACAGGACGCCGAACTGCTCCAGTTGGTCACGTTCAGCATCGGAGACGAAGAGTTCGGGGTGGACATCCTGAAGGTCCAGGAGATCATCCGCACCATGGAGATCACCAAGGTGCCCAGAGCTCCCGAGTTCGTCGAGGGCGTCATCAACCTGCGCGGCAAGGTGATTCCGATCATTGATCTGCGCAAGCGTTTCGGCATGGAGACGCGGCAACATGACAAGGACACGCGCATCATCGTCATCGAGATCAACAAAATGATCGTCGGCTTTGTCGTCGATTCCGTGTCCGAGGTGCTGCGCATATCGGCCGACACGGTCGAACCGCCGCCGCCCGTGGTCGCCGGTCTGGAATCCGAATACATCAAGGGCGTGGGCAAGCTGGCCGACCGCCTGCTCATCATGCTTGATCTCGATCGCCTGCTTTCCCGCGAAGAGAAGAACGTGCTCGCCCAAGTCTAGCGCGGACGAAGGGAACAACGCCGCCCGTGGCGCGAGAGCGGCCGCGGGCGGTTTTTCGTTTGCATGGGGCTCAGCCCGCTCAGGGTCACGGCCCGAAAGGTGAATGCGTGCATTTTCCTCGAAAAATCCAGGAATTCATATCCGGACGCGGCGAGAACCTGCGCGTCTTCAAGAGCGGCCACGCCTCGCAGGCCATGGTCGCCGCCGCCCTCGGACGCCAAGGGAAAAGCGTGGTATGGGTTTTGCCCGACGAACGCTCCGCCCGATCCGCCAAAGCGTTGCTTGGCCTTCTCTCCGGCGAAAGGGACGAGGAGATCGTCTTTCTGCCAGAATACCGCGCTGGCTGGCCCGACCCGCGCGAATGGGCCGTGCGTTGGGCCGCTCTGTCGCGCCTTTCCGCCCGCTTGGGCCGCGTGGCCGTGGTGCTCTCCGCCGACAATCTCCTGCCCAAATGGCCGCCCGTGGAGACGGCCATGGGGGCCGAGCTTCGCCTGCGTCGAGGCGAAGAGATTCTCTCCGAGATGGTCCTCGAACAACTCGTGCTGTGGGGATACCGGCGTACGGCCATGGTCGCCCAACCCGGCGAAATGGCCATGCGCGGCGACATCCTCGATGTCTTCGCGCCTGGGTTCGAGCACCCGGCTCGGCTCGAATTCTTTGGCGACACCCTTGAGGACATCCGTCTTTTCAACGCTCAAAACCAACGTTCACAGGCCGACCTCAACGAGATCGCGTTCGTCCCTGCCGCTCCTGCGATCCTCTCGCCGGAACTCGGCGAGCAGGCGCTGGCCGGGCTCTCTCGGTTGAAGACAACGGGACAGATCAACGCTCAGGCTCTCTCGCGCTTCGGCAGGGCCATCACCGAGACCGACGCATCCATCCTGCCCGGCCTATATTACCAGGAGCCAGCCAGATTATCTGACTATTTTCCCCGCGATGCCGTCTACCTCCTGACCGGAGGAGCGGTGCTGCGCACGAAAATGGAGGAGGCCGTGTGGAACTGGCAGGAATTCTGCCAGAAACAACGAACCGACGCAGGAATCTCCTTTCGCGACGACCTGCTTCTCTGGCCCGAAGAGGACGCCCGCAAATCCTGGGCGGGCAAGCGGCACATCGCCTTCGAGGAATTGGTTGTCGGTGTGGCCAAGGACGGCGTGGAACTGCCGGAGCGGCAGCTCGATTCTTTCGGCGACCTGTTCTGGAAGCCAGACGACCAGAAGCGGCCGTGGACGGCCCTGGTAGCGGCCCTGCGCAAATGGGGCGCCGAGGAGGGCCAGACGCTTCTCGGCTTCCAGTCGTCCAGGTCGCGATCGCGCTTTTTGAAAATGGCCGCCCAGGAAGACATTTCGCTGCATACGGAATACGCCCCAGACAGGCGAGGGCTCTACGCCCTGATATCCCCGCTCTCGCGCGGCATGGAGCTCGATTGGGCAGGGGTGCGGATTCTTTCCGAGGACATCCTGCAGCCGGGCGAATCGGCCGTGCGCGCTCCAAGGGCCAAGGACTGGAAGGGACTCTCGACCTCGGACGAGATCACGCCCGGCGATCTGCTCGTGCACCGCGACTATGGTCTGGCGCGATTCGCCGGACTGCACCGCCTGGCCCATGGCGAGGTTGCCAACGATTATCTGCTGCTCCTGTTCGACGGCGAAGACAAACTCTATCTGCCCGTGGACCGCATGCGCCTCGTGCAACGTTACAAAGGCCCTGAAGGCGCCAATCCCGCACTGGATTCGTTGCGTGGCGCGCGCTGGCGAGCGGCCAAGGAGCGGGCCCGCAAAGCCATCGAAAAAATTGCCCAGGAACTCGTGGAAATGTATGCCTACCGCCGCGTGGCCAAGGGGTATGCGTACTCCCCGCCTGGTGAACTTTACCGGGAATTCGAGGCCGGATTCGGCTTCGAGGAGACTCCGGATCAGGCCCGGGCCATCCTGGACGTGATCGAGGATATGGAAAAGCCCGAGCCCATGGACAGGCTGGTCTGCGGCGACGTCGGCTTCGGCAAGACCGAGGTGGCGCTGCGCGCGGCGTTTCGCGCCGTGGCCGACGGCAAGCAGGTGGCCCTATTGTGTCCCACCACCGTCCTCGCCGAGCAGCATTACCATACATTCAAGGCGCGTATGGCCAATTTCGCCGTGTCAGTGGCCATGCTCTCGCGCTTCGTGCCTAAACCCGAACAGAAACTCATCGCCTCGGCCGCGGCGCGCGGCTCCGTGGACGTGCTTATCGGCACCCACCGCATGCTCTCGGCCGACATCTCCATGCCGCGCCTGGGCCTTATGATTCTCGACGAGGAGCAGCGTTTCGGCGTCAAGCACAAGGAAAAACTCAAGGAGATGAAGCGGACCATCGATTGCCTGACGCTCACGGCCACGCCCATCCCCCGCACCTTGCAACTTTCGCTTTCGGGCATTCGCTCCCTCTCGGTCATCGAGACCCCGCCACTGGACAGAAAACCCGTGGAAACAGCTCTCATCGAACGCGACGACGGCATGCTCAAGCGCATTCTCGAACGAGAACTGGAGCGCAAGGGGCAGGTTTTCTGGGTTCACAACCGGGTGCGCACCCTCGACGGCGTGGTCGAATACGTCCGAAACCTCGTGCCTGGGGCACGGGTAGGCATGGCACATGGCCAGATGTCGGCCCCGGCCCTCGAAGAGGCCATGCGGGCCTTCTGGCACGGCGAAATGGACGTGCTCGTGTGCACTGCCATCGTCGAATCGGGTCTCGACTTCCCCAACGCCAACACCCTGGTCGTTGATCAGGCGCAGATGTTCGGCCTGGGACAACTCTACCAGCTTCGCGGCCGGGTGGGGCGGTCCGAACGCCAAGCCTTCGCCTACTTCGTGGTGCCCAGCATGGCCGCCGTGCCCGAGGACGCCCGCAAACGACTGCGGGTCATCCTGGACATGGATTTCCTGGGCGCGGGATTCAGGGTGGCCATGGAGGACTTGCGCCTGCGCGGCGCGGGCAACATCCTGGGCGAGTCCCAGTCCGGCCAGATCGCCAAGGTCGGACTCGACCTCTTCCTGGAGATGCTGGAGGAGGAGGTGCGCCGCGTGCGCGGCGACCTGACCACGTCCCTGCCCGAAACCGAAATGAATTTCGTGATCCCCGCGCACATCCCGGAAAATTACATTCCCGACGCCCAGGATCGCCTGAACTGGTACAAGGCCCTGGCTGCCGCGCGCAACGCCGACGAGGCGCGCGAATTGGCCATGGAGGTCAAAGATCGCTTCGGCAAGCTGCCCGAGCCGCTCATAAACTTCCTGGCCGCCCTGGATCTCAAGCGCATCCTCGTCGCTCTCGGCGCGACACGGGCCGACGTCTATCCGGGCCGTGTGACAGTGCACTGGTCCGGCGAGGGCGGAGCACCGGATCCGGAAAGAATTTTCGCCTGGTTGCAAAGCAGGCGCGAATGGGCCAGACTTCTCCCGCCGGGAAAACTCGAAACCAGATTGCCAGACCACACGGCCACGGCCGAGGGCTTGGCTTGGTTGCACGACGAACTCGCGGCGCTGGCACCCGTCGAGGGTGATCGGCCAGGCGCTCTTCAGCTTCAGGTATAGACGACATGAAAAAATACCTTCTTCTCGCTACGCTCTGCCTTGCAGTCTTCATGGGCGGGTGCGCCCGGGATTCCGAGGAGCCTGGCGTGGTGGCCAGGGTCAACGGACGCCCCATCACCCTGGCCCAACTCGAATTCGTGAGTGACATGATGCAGATGCAGCAGCTCGCGGATTTCAACCCGTCGCTCGAACAATTGCGCGCGGACCACGGCCTCGCCCTGGCGGACCTCATCGTGCAGCAACTGGTAGCCCAAGAGCTCGAAAAACGCGGCCTTGAGGTCACGGAAGAGGAATTGCGTCAAGCCGAGGAAGCCGTGCGCGCCGACTATCCCGAAGGCACTTTCGAGGAAGTCCTGATCGAGGAGTATATCGATATCGAGGCTTGGCGCGGACAACTAAAGGCGCGCCTGTCCATGGAGAAATTTCACAATCTGGTGCTTAGGCCGCGCGTACGTCTCGACTACCAGGAGGCCGAGAAGTTCTACAGGGATAATATCCAGGATTTCTATCTGCCTCCCCGCGTTTCCGTCGTTCTGATTACTGGTCCTTCCCAGGATCTCGTGCGCAAGGCCACGGATGCGTATCGGGCAGGGGAGGAGCCGGAGGAGATTGAGGCGAGGCTGAACCAGGTGTCGGTCCGGCTGGTGAAACTGCGTGAGGATCGTCTGCCCGCAGCCTGGAAGGAAGCCCTGAAAGGCACGGACAAGGAAGGACTAAGTCCAGTGTGGACGGACAAAAACGTCGTCAACCGCATCATGGTGTTGGAGGAAGTGCCCGGGAGGTTGCTCGACCCGAGCCAGGCGTATCCGTTGGTGGAAACAGTACTCGTTGAGCGCAAACTGGCCGAGGAATTCAGCTCGTGGCTCGATCAGGCTCTGACCTCAGCCTCCATAAAAGTCAGCGCCCACCTTCTGCGGACCGAGGAAGGCGAGGGGGAACAGGACCAAGCGACCCGGAACCTGGAAGCCGAGCGACTGCTTCATGACACCCCTTCGCCCGAAGAGGCGTCTGGAAACGGCGATCCGAAGGAGGACGCTTGGGCGGATCGCAACGGTCGGGATGACGGGATCGAGGGGCCGACCGTTCAACCGGAACTCTCGGCGCAGGATTTTGCTCCTCCCGAAGTCGTGGCCGCTGAAAAAAGACGGGGCACTTCGGCGGATGACTCGCCCTAGCGGTGGACATCCTTTGAGCGCCGAATATTTTCGGAAATTTTGGACAGTGATTGCATATGATGTTGAAAGCGACTACAAACCGGTCCGAAGATGATCGTCTAGGATCACGGAGTAAAGTTTTGCGGATACGTTGCGGTCGTTGCATACAATCGATTTTCGGCGGAGCCGCGCTCTCCTTGCTGACGATGTTCGCCATTTGTCTTTCGGCGGCGCTTCCTGTCCATGCCCAAGTCGCCGACCGTATCGTGGCGGTGGTCAATGGCGAGATCATCACGCTCTTCGATCTCAACCGGCGTTTCGAGCCGGTCATGCGCCAACTCGAAGGGCGAACACTCAGCGCTGCCGATGAGGATCGTCTGAAAGCCATGAAACGGCAACTCCTCGATCGCATGGTGGTGGACACCCTTCTGATGCAGGAGGCAGAACGTCTGGGCATGCGGGCCTCGGACGCCGAAGTCGAAGACCAGATCAAGGAAATGCTGCAGCAAAACCGCATGAGCGAGGAACGTTTCCGCGAAGAACTTGTCCAGCAGGGCATCACCAGGTCTCAGTACGTGACGGAACTTCGCCGCGAGATTTCCATCAATCGCCTCATCTCCACCAGGGTACACAACAAGATTGCAGTGAGCGACCAGGAAATCGCCGAATACTTCCAGGCAAACATGAAGCATCTCGGAAGCGGCCGCACGGTCGACCTCCAACTCATTCTGCTGCCGCCCGGCGAGGATGTCGAGACGCTGCGGCAACGCATCCAGCGCAAGGAGATCGATTTCGCCGAGGCGGCCAGACAGTTTTCCCGGGGCCCCGGTGCCCAGGACGGCGGCTATATCGGTTCCTTCGCCTTCGATCAGCTTGCCCCGGCATGGAAAAGCGCGCTTCAAAGCGTTTCCCCGGGAGAAATCAGTGCCCCCTTCGATCTTTCCGGGGGCACTGCCCTGCTCAAGCTCGTCGGAGAGGCGACCGGAGATGCCCCCGGACCCGACGTGGCCGAGCGCATTCGCGAAACGCTGGCCAAGCCCAAGTACGAAGAGGTTTATTCGAACTACATCGAACGGCTGAAGAGCAGGGCTATCATCGACATCAGGATGTAGGACGCGGGAGCAGGCATGGATCTTAACCAACTTGGCGCATTGCTGCGCGAGCGACGCGAGACGGCTGGACTGTCTCTAGCGGATGTTGTCGAGCGCACCAAGATCAGCCGCCGCGTTCTCGAATCCATCGAGCACGGCCGCCTGGAAGACCTTCCCCATCCGGTCTATACGAAAGGTTTCATCCGAAACTATGCCAACGTGCTCGGATTGGATCTGAACGAGATCAACGCATCCCTGGTGGAAATCTTCCCCGTCGAGAGCGACGAAAACGAAGAGGCTGCCCTTGAGGTGCAGCGAGACGTGAGGCTGCATGTAGGGCGAAGCGGGCGGGGACCGCGCTTGCTGACCGCAGCGGTGGTCCTTGGACTGCTCGTCTCGGCGATCGTTCTTTTCATCTGGTTCCTGCCGGGCGAAAACGGGAAAACGCCGCAGATCGAGACGCGGACGTCCCCTGACGTTCCCTCCGAACAACCTTCGCAGCCTTTTGGACCTGCCCCATCCGGACAGCAGCCCGAAATTCCGGCGGAGTCCCCCGTTGCGCCTACACCTCCGGAAGCGCCAGCCCAGCCGCAGCCTCCCGTGCCCGAAACATCCCTTCGGCAGTCCTCGGCACCAGCGTCCGCCCAAGCAGCCGTGGTGCCGGAGGAATATCCCGTCGCGCCCGCGCCCGAAATCGTAGAGCGTCCGGCATCGCCGCAGCCCGGCGTTCTCGTGGTCACGGCCGTGGAGCCCTGCTGGTTCGAGGTCGTGGTGGACGGCAAAAGCCCCACCGAATATTTCCTACAGCCCGGCGAACGGCTCACGGCCGAATACTCTTCCGGCCTCACGTTGCGCGCGGGCAATGCAGGCGGGATCGCTCTGCTCCACAACGGCTCGCCTGTGTCCTTCGAGGCCGGTTCCGGCGACGTCAAGACCTTCACCTTCCCTTAGGAAGCCTTCGTTCGGAGTCGCCCATGGAGTTCACCGAAAGGGCCTTGGTTCTGCGAACCGGGCGTTTTCGGGAGGCGGACATGTGGGTTCGGCTGATCGGCCCCACACGCGGCCTCTTCCAGGCCTTCGCCTTCGGCGGATGCCGCAGCCGTCGTCGTTTCGGGGGCTGTCTGGACACCTTTAACCTCGTCATGGCCACAGCGGCCACCGATCGGGCCGGACGTTACCTGCATCTGCGCGAGACAACCCTCGTGCGCGCATTTCCCCGACTTCGCCATGACCTTGCGCGTCTTGGCATGGCCGCCAACTGCCTGGCCTTCGCCGAAGCCGTCCAGGATGGGGCGCAGAGCGCGGGCAGCGTCTTCGACGCCCTCCTGGGAACGCTCGATCTTCTGGACGTAGGTGAAAGACTCCCCGAAGGCCTGCCTATGTTCTTCAGGACTCGCGCTCTGGCCGCCCTGGGCTACTGGCCTGAGCTTCAGTCTTGCCATGTCTGCGGCAAGGGTTTACACGACATGCCCTTGGCGTTTCTGGCTATCGACAGCGGTCGCCTGTCCTGCCCCGCCTGCGGGTGGGGCGATCTAAGTCTGCTGCGGCTCGGCCAGGAAGCCGTGAGTACCTTGCGTTTTCTTTCCCGGAGCGATCCCGGCGGCTGGCCCGACCTGGACGTCTCGCCCACGGCGCGGCGCGAATGCTTCGCCGCCGTGGACAGGTTCATCGAATACCATCTCGGCCTCGCGTGGGACGCGGGCCGTTATCGCCGCGCCTGAGCCCGGCGAAAAGAGGGGAGAGCATGACCTTTCAAAATGTCATCCTGACGCTGCAACGCTTCTGGGCAGAACAGGGCTGTCTCGTGGGCCAGCCCTACGACATCGAAGTGGGTGCGGGCACCTTCAACCCGCACACCTTCCTTCGGGTCATCGGTCCCGAGCCATGGAACGTGGCCTACGTGGAACCCTCGCGCAGGCCCACAGACGGCCGCTACGGCGAGAACCCCAACCGTCTGCAGCACTACTACCAATTCCAGGTGATCCTCAAACCCTCGCCGGACAACGTGCAGGAACTCTACCTCGAAAGCCTGCGCGCCCTGGGAGTCAATCCGGCGCGCCACGACATCCGCTTTGTGGAGGACGACTGGGAGTCGCCCACGCTCGGTGCATGGGGTCTTGGCTGGGAGGTCTGGCTGAACGGCATGGAGGTTACACAGTTTACCTATTTCCAGCAGGTAGGCGGCATTGATCTTTCGCCTGTGAGCGTGGAGCTGACCTACGGCCTGGAGCGCATCTGCATGTACCTCCAGGAGAAGGAATCGGTCTACGACCTCGCCTGGAATGAGCGTGTGACGTACGGTCAAGTGCACCACCAGAACGAGGTGGAGCAGTCACGTTACAACTTCGAACTGGCCGACACCGCCATGCTCTTCGCCAATTTCGACGCCTTCGAGAAGGAATGTCTGCGCCTGACCGAAGCCAGGATGCCCTGGCCAGCCTACGACTACACCCTCAAGTGCTCGCATACCTTCAACCTGCTCGACGCGCGCGGGGCCATCTCCATCACCGAGCGCACCGGCTACATCCACCGCGTCCGCAACCTGGCCGGCCGCGTCGCCCGCCTCTACGACGAGCAGCGCAAGGAAATGAATCATCCGCTTCTGAACACCGCGAGGGGGGAGTAACGATGCCCCGTTTTGTTCTCGAGATCGGCGTCGAGGAGATGCCCGCCCGTTTCTTTCCCGGACTGACCGAAGAACTGCAGCGGGTGGTGGCGGGAGAACTGATCGCCGCCAAGATTGATTTCGACCGCATTTTCGCTCAGGGAACTCCGCGCCGCCTGGTCGTCCAGGTCCTGGACGCGGCCGAGGTACAGCGCAGCGAGGAAGAGATCATCACCGGCCCCCCCGCCAAGGTCGCCTTCGACGCGGACGGCGCGCCCACCAAGGCTGGCTTGGGCTTCGCGCGCGGCCAGGGAGTTGAGCCCGAGAGCCTGTTCACCATGGACACGGACAAGGGCCTCTACGTGGCCTGCAAGAAGCTCACGGGCGGCGGCCGCACCATCGACATCCTGCCCGCGATATGTCGCACCGCGGTCGCATCCCTGTCCTTCCCCAAAAAAATGCGCTGGGGCAGCCGCGAAGTCGGTTTTGGCCGTCCTGTGCGCTGGCTGCTGGCCCTCTTCGGAGAGGACGTGGTGCACTTCGCCTTGGAAGACATCGCCTCCAGCCGCAAGACATGGGGGCACCGCGTCATGGGCCCCGGCCCCTTCGACGTGCCCTCGGCCGATGCCTACGAATCCGTGCTTTTCAATGATTGCAAGGTCGTGCTCGACCCCGAGGAGCGCAGGCGCATCGTGCGCGAGGAGGGCGAACGCCTGGCCGCTGAGGCGGGCGGGCGCATCGTCTGGAACGAGGCGCTGGAAAACGAAGTGGTGGGGCTCGTGGAATGGCCCAGGCCCATGCTTGCGAGCTTTGCGGAGCGCTACCTCGAACTGCCGCGCCAGGTGCTTTTGACCAGCATGCAGAGCCACCAGAAGAGCTTCGGCGTGGAAGGGGCAGACGGCAAGCTCATGAACCGCTTCCTCACGGTCCTGAACATCGAGCCCGTCGAGCCCGGTCTGGTGCGCAAGGGCTGGGAACGCGTGCTCAAGGCGCGCCTCGAGGACGCCCGCTTTTTCTGGGAAGCCGACACCGCCGCCGAGGTGGACGCCTGGCTCGCCAAGCTCGACAACGTGACCTTCCTGGCCCCCCTTGGCTCCATGGGCGCCAAGACGCGGCGCATCGAGGCGCTGTGCGGTCATCTGGCCGCCATGGCCGAGCCCGCGCTTGCCGCCGATCTGCCGCGCGCAGGCCGCCTGTGCAAGGCCGACCTCGTCTCGGAGATGGTTTATGAGTTCGACAGCCTGCAAGGCATCATGGGCGGCATCTACCTGCAACGCAAAGGTTTTTCCGAAACCATCGCCACGGCCGTGGCCGAGCACTACCTGCCCGCCGGGCCGGACACGCCCGTGCCCGCGAGCCGCGCCGGGGCGCTCCTTTCCATCGCGGACAAGATGGACACTTTGTGCGGCTGCTTCGGCCTGAACATGATCCCCACTGGCGGCGCGGATCAATACGCCCTGCGTCGTCAGGCCCTGGGCGTGATTCGCATCGTGACCGAGCACTCTTTGCGCCTGGATCTGGACGAACTCATCAGCCTGGGATTTGCGGGCTACGAGGGAGTCGCCTGGAAGCTCTCCCGCGAGGAGGCCACTGCCAAGCTCAAGGAGTTCTTCGGCCAGCGCCTCAAGGCCTGGTTCACCGGGCGAGGCCTGGAGACTCTGGTGGTCGAGGCGGCGCTCGGGGCCGGATTCGCCGACATGCGCGAACTGTCCGCCCGGCTCGCGGCCCTTTCGGCCTTCAGCGCCTCGCCTGGCTTCGATCAGGCCGTGTTGACCTTCAAACGGGCGGCCAACATCATCCGCAAGCAGGGCCAGGAGGGCGGCCGCGTTCTGAGCGGCATCTACGATTCCGCCCTGTTCGAGAGCGAGGCCGAGCGCACCCTGGCGGCTGCCATGGAAAAAGCAGCCCCGCGCTTCGAGGAGCTTTGGAAGGCGGACGACTTCGAGGCGCTGTTCGGCCTGCTGGCGGAACTTCGCCCTGCGGTGGACGCCTTCTTCGACAACGTCATGGTCATGTGCGACGACGAGGCGCTGCGCACCAACCGCCTGAACCTGCTCGCCGCCCTGACCGGCATGCTCGGGCGGCTGGCCGACTTCTCGGCCTTGCAGGTTTAGCGGCAGGTGCAGCGGGGAGGGGTTGACACCAGCGCGACTTGGGTGTAAAGGCCAGCGTTCCCGCAGGTAATGCGTGAATTTCGAAGATAACGATCAGACCAGACACAAGGGAGACATATTTTGGCCAATCACAAGTCCGCGCTCAAGAGGCACAAGCAGAGCCTGGTTCGCAACGCCCGCAACCGCGCCATGAAAACCAGGGTCAAGAACGCCATCAAGGCCGTTCGCGAAGCCGTCACCCTGGGCGACAAGGAAAAGGCGACCGTCGCCCTCAAGGCCGCCACGTCCGTGCTGGACAAGGCCGCGACCAAGAAGGTCATCCACTGGCGTAACGCCGGACGCAAGGTGTCCCGCCTGAGCGTCGCCGTGTCCAAGCTGGGCTGAGCCGGATCGTCTGAATAGATATTCCGCCCGCCATGCATACGCATGGCGGGCTTTTCGTTTTGCTCTTTCCCCTGGAAACTCCCTTCTGCCGCACTGCCGTTTTAAGGCTCCAGGATAGCCGGAACAAGTCACACAAAAAGAACGGTCCGTGACGCATGTGGCGTCGCGGACCGTTCTTTGCCTCATGCCCCCGGAAACCCGGAAGATTCGGCACGGCTTTGTCCGAAAAGGCTAGACCAGCTGCTTGAGCAGGGTATCCTTGATGGAGTCGATGGAGCCCTCGCCGTTGAGCTCGATGTAGGTGAAGCCGGCCTTGGGAGCCAGATCCTTGTAGAAGTAGCTGGCGGCCAGGGTACCGGTCTTGGTGTCGTAGTAGATGTCGTGGCGCTTGTCGATGGCGCCCTCGTCCTGGTCGTCGGAGCGGGCAGAGAGATCGCCGCCGCAGACGCGACACTTGTCGCCGTTGGGCTTGATGGCGTCGATGAAGATGTTGTTGGGATGGTTGGGGTCGTTCTTGCAGATGCGGCGGCCCATGATGCGGTTCTTGGCCACCTGGCGGGGCAAGAGTATCTCGATGACGTAGTCGAGCTTCACGCCGTCCTTCTGCAGGGCATCCCACAGCTTCTGGGCCTGGACGATGGAGCGGGGGAAGCCGTCGAGCAGCCAGCCCTTCGCGCCGGACTGCTTGAGCACGTCGAGAACCATGGGGATGGTGATGTCGTCGGGCACCAGCTCGCCGCGGTCGATGTATTCCTTGGCCTTTTTGCCCAGTTCGGTGCCGCCGCCGATGTGCTGACGGAAGATGGCCCCGGACTCGATGTGGTCGAGATCGTACTTTTTCTTCGCCAGGGAACCCTGCGTTCCCTTGCCGCTGCCGTTGGGGCCGAAGATCAGGATATTCATCGCGTCCTCCTGTGGAAATTTTCACAAAGTGGTTCTGTCTACTCCTTCACTCCCTCCCTGTCAACGTCGCGAACGTGTGTAAAGAGAAGGAGTCGAAGGACGTGCCGCTCTTCACAAGAACGTCAGCCGCCTTCCCGACGCACGCGACCAAAGGCGATGCCTTCGCGCGTGACGAGAGCTTCCTTGTCGCCGGGAAAGCGCACCGCGGCCCCAATGCGGCCCTCGGCGTAGGCGCGTTCGAGGTCGAGCAAATTGTCCATGCGCGCCTGCCCTGGCCCGAGGCGCTCCAAGGCCCGCTTGCACAAACGCAGGCGCAGGGAAGGGTGAAGCGCGTCGAGGGAGGCACGGGACAGCAGCAGACTCTCGCCGTCGGACAGGGCATGCGCCTCGTGATCCGCCATCAGCCCGGCGAGATGGCCCTGGTCCAGGCGGGCCAGCCGCCACAGCCGCGCTGCGGCCTCCAGATAGCTGGGGTTCTCCTCCACAAGCAGTGGCAGCATGCGCGCCCGCACGCGGTTGCGCAAAAAGGCTTGGTCGGCGTTGCTCTCGTCCTCGCGCCAAGGCACGTCCAGGTATTGCGCAAAGGCCCGCAATTCCGCCTTGGGCGTCAGGAGCAAAGGGCGCAGGAGGGCGCGTTCGGGGTCGATGGCGGGCATGCCGCCGAGTTCGGGCCAGCCCGCGCCGCGCATGAGGCGCATGACTTGATCCTCGGCCAGTTCGTCGAGTTGGTGGCCAAGGAGCACGAAGGCCGCGCCGGTCTCGCGGCGCACTCGTTCGTAAAGCGCCAGCCGGGCGCGGCGTCCGGCGTCCTCGATGCCCAGCTTCTCGCGCGCGGCCAAAGCGGCCACTTCCTCGCAGGCCTCATGAAGCGGAACGCCGAAGGCCTCGCAGACCGCGCGGCAATGGGCCGCGTCGTCGGCCGAGGCCGCGCGCAGGCCGTGGTCCAGGTGGACGGCGCGCAGGGCCGCGTCGAGCCTGGGCGCGAGAAAGGAGAAGCAGGCCAGAAGGGCGGTGGAATCCAGTCCCCCGGAAAAGGCGATCAGAAGCGTCTTGCCGCGCAGCCTTGCGCCGAGTTCCTCCTCGACGAACCGCTGCACGCCAAGGCAAAAGTGCGCCCAGCGCGGAGCCAGTTCCTGAAGTGTTGCGGGCGGATCGGGGAAAAGGGGCACAAGGCCTCCCGGCCTGCTAAACCGGGATGTCCAACTCCCGGATGAAGGCGTCCACGTAGTTGATGGCCCAGGCGCGGGCCTCGGGGCTTGCGTAGTGCACGCACGAGCAGCGCATGCGGCCTCGGGCGCGCACCAAAAGCTCCAAGCGCACGAAGTCCGTGTCCGTCTCAAGGCCCATGACGTGCGGGCCGCATTCGTCCGCGTGGGCTTTTTGCTCCTCGGAGAGCAGTTCATGCGGCACACTCAGGTAGTACAGCCCTTCGAGCGGGCTCTTCATGTCTTCCCTGGCGCTCAAAGCCTGGTCGATGCGCGAGGCGTCCTCGCGCGTCAACTCGTCGATCACGTACCAACGCATCTCAATCCTCGGTCTCGTCTGAGGCGCACGCGCCGTTGTCGTCATCTATGGATTTCGGTTTGCGGTCGGCGTGGGCGTCGGGCGGCACGCGCTCGCTGTCCAGGTTGAACATGCGCCGCGAGAGGTCGATGAAATGTTCGGCCCCGCCTTCTTCCTGAGCCCGGCGTTTCAGGAAGCAGATGGGCTCGTGGTAGAGCTTCTGGGCCACGGAGAGGGCCAGCGTCTCGATACATCGCACGACCCGTTCGTCCGTGTCCGGCCCCAGGCGGCGCAGGGTCTTGGCCAGTTCGCGCCGGGCCAGATCCTCGCCTTGCGCCATGAGGTCGCGGATGGTGGGATGCAGGTCGAGCGAGGCCAGCCAAAGGGCGAAGCCCGACGTCTCCGCATCCACGATGGTCAAGGCGCGCGTGGCCTCTCCCTGGCGCTGGGCCATGTTCTCCTCCACGACCTCTTTCAGGTCGTCGATGTCGTAGAGATAGACGTTGTCCAACTGGTTCACGTCGGGGTCGATGTCGCGCGGCACGGCGATGTCGATGAAGAACATGGAGCGGTTGCGGCGCTTGCGCAATACCTCGCGCACGTCCTTCGCCCGGATCACGGCCGTGGGCGAGCCCGTGGAACTGATGATGATGTCCGTGTCCGGGAGGTGGTCGTACATCTCCTCGATGGCGATGGGCGTGCCCTTGAAACGCGTGGCCAGTTCCTGGGCTCGCGCGAGGGTGCGGTTGGCCACCGTGATGTGCGCGATGCCCGCGTTCAACAGATTCTGGGCAGCCAGTTCGGCCATCTCGCCCGCGCCCACGAGCATGGCCCGCATGCCCGAAAGCTCGCCGAAGATTTTCTTGGCGAGTTCGACGGCCGCGTAGCTGATGGAGACCGCGCTGGAGGCGATTTCGGTTTCGGAACGGACGCGCTTGGCCACGAAAAACGCCTTGTGCAGCAGGCGGTTGACGATGACCCGGGCCGTTCCCTGGGCCAGGGCGGCGCGGTAGGCGTCCTTGAGTTGGCCAAGGATCTGCGGCTCGCCCACGACCATGGAATCGAGGCTTGAGGCCACGGTGAAGATGTGGCGCACGGCCCCGAGGTTCGTGTGGGTATAGACGGCGGAGCGAAGATCATCGACTGGCTGGCCGCAGACCCCGGCCCAGTGTGCGAGAACGTGGCCGACGATGTCCGTGCCTTCCTGCCCTACGGCCAGGATTTCGACACGGTTGCAGGTGGACAGGGCCATGGCCTCGCTGACCGGCCCGTCGACCAGGGTGCGGGCGAAATCCGGCTTGTCGGAAAGGGCGAAACGTTCGCGGATTTCGACGGCCGCGGTTTTGTGGTTCAGCCCTATGAGGTGGATATCGTGTTTCACGGCTTGCTACGTTGGATCGACGAGGCTGTGGTGCATGGGAAAAAGCCAGTTCACGGCCAGCATGGAGCCGACGATGAAGACGAAGAGCCAGATGGCCAGACGGGCTGGTTTCTTGCCCTGCCAGCCCTGGACGAAGCGTTGATGGAAAAGGAAGGCGAAAAGCAGCCAGGCTGCCAGAGCCAGGATCTCGCGCGGGTGGCCCGTAAAGACGATCTTGCGCGCCATGGCCGACCAAACGAACCCGGAGAGCAGCCCCATGGTGTAGAGTGGAAAGCCGAGCAGGGAGGCCAGCCGGTTGACGCCGTCCAAAGTATTTAGGCTCGGCATCTGGTGCGTGAAGCCCGAGAGTTTGGCCTTCGACTTGATGGCCTGCTCCATGTATTGGAAGGCCAGCCCCGCGCCGAAGGCCATGGCCAGAAGGCCCATGGAGATGTAGAGCGAGCCGATATGCACGATCCAGAAGAAGGTGGCGTATTGCTTGGGAACGGCCACGGTCAGGCCGCTGAAGGCGAAGGATGCCGAAAAGAGAAGGAAGGCCAGCGGTGTGGCCGCAAGCCCCAGGAACGAGACTCGAACGAGCCGCCACAGGGTAGCGAAGACCACCAGCACGACCCACGACAAGAGGCTCATATAGAAGGCCGCCGGGGCGCTCTTGAAGTCGCCCGAAAGCCAGACGCCGAGATCGAGCGTGTGCACGAAAAGCCCAAGGCCCGTGATCAGGGCGCAAAACCGCAGGGCCGAGGGCTTTTGCCCGACGAAGCCCGCGATAACGCTGATCGTGCCCGCCAGATAGCAGACGAAGACGATCCAATGCATGAGATCAAAAAAGGCCATCGAGCACCTCGTCGATGCGGCCGTGCAGTTCCTGCGGCAGATGGGCTGCGAGGATGCTCCTGGCCTGTGCTTCGTCCCCGCTCTCCAGGCATTCCATGAGCGGTGAGCCCACGATGTCGCGGAACAGGGCGGTGTTGTGCTCCGTGCCCCGGGCCAGCCCCAGGACGTGCGGCCGCAGGCGGGCCATGAGGATCAGGAAGTCGCCGTAGTGGGAGCCGAAATAATCCTGCAGGTCGCGGCGGATCTTCTTGGCCAGGGCGGGGCTCGATCCGCCGGTGGAGATGGCCAGGGTCAGGTCGCCCTTCTGCACCACGGCCGGGACGATGAAGCTACACTTTTCCGGCTGGTCCACGATGTTGCACAGGATGCCGCGCTCGCGGCAGAGGTTAGAGACGCGCCAGTTCAGCTCCTCGTTGTCCGTGGAGGCGATGACGATGAACTTGCCCTCCACGTCCTCGTCGCGAAACCCGCGCGTCTCGTAGCGGATGACGGGGTTGTCGAGCAGGGAGGCCATCTCCTCGGAAGGAGGACGGGTATCCACCACGAGCACGGAGCGGGGTCCGCGCTCGGCCAGGGAGGCGATCTTGCGGCGGCCGACGCCGCCCGCGCCCACGACCAGGCAGTCCTTGTCCGTCAGATTAACGAAGATGGGGTAGTAGCGCATAAGGGTATTCCCCTTACCAGAAGGCGCGCCGGGAGTAAATGAAACCGTGCTTTCTTGCCCAGGCCGGGCGAATGCGGTAGGAGTTCCGATGAACCTCAGCCCCTCCCGGACGTGAAGCAACGATTCCTCGTCATCCAGCTCGCCCGCTTCGGCGATCTCGTGCAGACCAAGCGCCTGATCGCGACGCTTATGCGGCGCGGCGAGGTGCATCTGTGCCTGGACCGTTCGCTCGACGAGCTGGCCGGGCTCGTCTTTCCCGGCGTCGCGACCCACCCGGTCCGGGCGCACGCAACGGGTCTTTCCAGGGGCCAGGGGGCGGCCGAGATCGCGGCCTTCAACCTGCCGGTCATGGCAGGCCTTGCGGGGCTCGATTTCGATGCCGTCTTCAATCTGAACTTCTCGGGACTCAACTTCGCCCTGGCCCGGCTCTTCGACCCTGGCCGTGTGCGCGGCTATGCGGCGCAAAACGGCCAGGAGACGCGAGACGCCTGGGCGGACATGGCCTTTCGCGCCGCGCGGCGGCGTACGACCCACGGCTTGAATCTGGTGGACTTCTGGGCCATGCACGCGCCGTGCCCGCTTCCGCCCGCCGAGGTCAACCCGCCCGCCGAGCCCAAGGGCGGCGGCGTGGGCGTGGTGCTCGCGGGCAGGAGTCAGCGTCGCTCCCTGCCGCCCGAAATCCTCGGTCCCGTGGCTGGGGCGCTGTGGAGCGCCAAGGGCAGGGGGCGGCTGGTGCTTTTGGGCGGACCGGGCGAACGTCGAGCGGGCGAGGAAGTTCTGGCCCACATCCCGAGGATCGCGCGCGGCGCGGCCCAAAACCTCGCGGGCCGGACGGATTGGGCCGGGCTGATCGAGATCGTCTCCGGGCTCGACACGCTGCTGACCCCGGACACCGGGACCATGCACCTGGCCGCGCACCTGGGCACGCCGGTCACGGCCACGTTCCTGTCCTCAGCCTGGGCCTTCGAGACCGGGCCCTACGGCGAGGGGCACACGGTCTGGCAGGCCGTG
Organism: Alkalidesulfovibrio alkalitolerans DSM 16529; assembly: GCF_000422245.1. Lineage (NCBI taxonomy): Bacteria > Pseudomonadati > Thermodesulfobacteriota > Desulfovibrionia > Desulfovibrionales > Desulfovibrionaceae > Alkalidesulfovibrio > Alkalidesulfovibrio alkalitolerans. The sequence continues at coordinate 102,378 of NZ_ATHI01000032.1, read as the reverse complement.
GCCGACTGCTCGCCCTGCGTGGAGTCGCGGCCCTGCCACGAAAACGTGGCCTGCCGTTCTCCCTTTGCCGATCCGTCGTTTCTCAAGGCCCTGGTGCGGCACGAGGCAGAGCCCTTGCCCGGTCTCGTTGGGCTGCGCTCCGTGCTCGACCCCTTGGGCGTGGACTTCGCGTCCTTCTCGGGACGGATTCCCCAGGCCGCGGAGCGAAGAGCCTTTCGCGCCTTCATGGCCCGCCACGCTGGCCTCGACGCGTCAGGCGAACCATCGGCGCACGGCCTGGCGGGCGAGATGCTGCTCGAGCGCGATTGGCTCGGTGGCCCGGATATGAACCGACCTCTTGCGAGCGAGTGACATGAACCGATCGTTGCGCATCCTGCTCGTCCTGCCGCTGTACGGCGGCTCCCTGCCCGTGGGCCGCTTCTGCGCCTCGGCGCTCTCCCGCCTGGGGCATCTGGTGGAGACGGTGGAGTCGCCGGATTTCCAGCCCACCTACCTCGCCCTGCGCAACCTGAAGGTCGCGGGCGACAAGCTGGATTATCTCCAGAACTCCTATTTGCAACTCGTGGCCCAAGCCGTGGTGGCCAAGGCCGAGACCTTCGCTCCTGACATGGTGCTGGCCATGGCCCAGGCGCCGCTCTCCCGCCAGGCCCTGAAAAAGTTCAAGAGCCTGGGCATCCCCACGGCCATGTGGTTTGTGGAGGATTTTCGTCTCTTCACCTACTGGCAGGCCTTCGCGCCGCTCTACGATGTCTTCGCAGTCATCCAGAAAGAGCCTTTCGGCGAGGAATTGGAGAAGATCGGCCAGCCGAACCACCTCTACCTGCCCTTGGCCGCCGATCCCACATTTCACGCGCCGCTCGACCTCACACCCCAGGAACGGCGCAGGTTCGGCTCGGACCTGTCCTTCATGGGAGCGGGCTATCCCAATCGGCGCGTGGCTTTTCGGCAACTCTTGAACCATGACTTTAAGATTTGGGGCAACGAATGGGACGGCGACCCCGTGCTCGCCCCGTACGTGCAGGAAGGCGGCCGCCGGGTGAGTTCCGAGGAGTGCGTGAAGATCTTCAACGCCTCGAAGATCAACCTGAACCTGCACTCCAGCATCGATCCCGAACGGCTGGTGACAAACGGCGACTTCGTCAATCCCCGGACTTTTGAGCTTGCCGCCTGCGGGGCGTTCCAACTCACGGATAGCCGCTCGCTCATGGACGAGGCATTCGCGGTCGACGAGGTGGTCCGCTTCGCCTCACTGGCGGAGATGAAAGAAAAAATCGTCCATTACCTGGCCCACGAGGACGAACGGACAGCCATCGCCGCGCGGGCCAGGGCGCGGGTCCTGGCCGAGCACACCTACGACGCGCGCATGCAAACGCTGCTCGATTTTTGCGCCGAACGCCTGACCGGCTGGCCCAAGGAGCGCGAACGGCCTGGCGACGCAGTGGAGGCCGCGCTGCCCGAGGATCTGCGTCGCGAACTCGCCGCGCTGCGCGAACGCCTCGGGCTCTCGGGCGAGGCGTCCTTCGATGATCTCGTATGGGCCGTGCGCGGGCAGCAGGGAAAGCTCTCGCCGCTGGACACGACGATCCTCTTCCTGGACGAATGGCGTAAGCAGTACGGATTGGCGGGCCGTTGAAAAAAGCGCCGCTGGGGCCCCTGGACCCCGCGATTCGCATCAAAATCATAGCTGGCAAAACCGACGCCGGTGCGACGATGAAACCAGGCTGGAAAAGGGTTTGTCAACAAGCTCGTGATGCTTATCAATCCAAAATTACTTGCTTATTCCGCTGCTGGAGTTGTCTTTCAGGCGAGGCGTCAAAAACCGCGAGGGCAAGGCGCAAAAAGAATCCACACCCGATGCGTATTACAGATACGCGAGGGGGTTGGATTCTTTGCGGCAACGCAGCCAGCGCGGGATTTTCACGCCTCGCTTGCCTCGCATCGAAATCATCGCCTGTTTGCTACGAGGACCGGCCCTTGTCCGGCGGGGAGGGCGGCTTGCCGCGCCCGGCCTTCATCTTCAGCACCTTCTGATACCAGAGATTGATCTTGGGCTCCATGCCGTGCTCCCTGGGGTGGTAGAAGCGGCGGCCGGAGATGTCCTGGGGCAGGTACTCCTGGTCGGCCCAGCCTTCGGGAAAGGCGTGGGGATACTTGTAGCCCCGGCCGAACCCCCAGTCTTTTTGAAGCTTTGTAGCGGCGTTACGCAGATGCAGGGGCACCGGCCGGGGCCCGTCGCGCCGCACCTCCTGCTGCACGGCCAGATAGGCCGCGTAGGTGGAATTGCTCTTGGGCGCGAGCGCCAGATAGACCGTGCATTCGGCCAAGGGGATGAACCCCTCGGGCATGCCCACCATTTCCACAGCCTGCTGCGTGCTCACGGCCAGCGGCAGGGCGTAGGGGTCGGCCAGCCCGATGTCCTCGGAGGCCGAAAGGATCAGACGGCGGCAGACGAAGCGCGGATCTTCGCCCGACTCCAGCATGCAGGCCAGATAATACAGGGCAGCGTCCGGGTCCGAGCCGCGTATGGACTTGATCATGGCCGAGGCCAGTTCGTAGTGCGAATCGCCGCCCCGATCGCCCCGGATGACCATTTCCGGCAGGGTCTTGGCCAGTTCCGCGGGGACCAGCTTCTCAGGCGGCAGTTTGGCCGCGTATTCGATGAGATTGAGGAGCGTGCGCGCGTCGCCGCCGGACATGCTGGCCAGAAGCTCCAGCGACTCCTCGGAAAGATCGAGGTTCAAGGCTGCCGCGCCGCGCTTGGCGACTTCAAGGAGTTCGTCCTGCTCCAGGGCGCGCAGTTTGAGTACGTGCAGCCGGGAAAGGAGCTGGCGCGTGACCGAGAACGACGGGTTCTCCGTGGTCGTGGCCAGAAGCGTCAGTTCGCCGGATTCCAGGATGGGCAGGAAGAAGTCCTGCTGCGCCTTGGAGTAGCGGTGCAATTCGTCCAGGATGAGGACGCGGAAGCCCTGGATCTCCTTGCGCAGGGCGGCAAGCCCGGTCTCGGGCGCAGAGAGGCGGCGAAACGGCAGCCCCGTGGCCTTGGCCAGGAGGATGGCGATGGTCGATTTGCCGCAGCCCGGAGGGCCAAAGAGCAGCATGCTCGGCAGCCGCCCGCCTGCGGCCATGGTCGAAAGTCTGCCGCGCAGATGCTTCTGCCCGATGAATTCTTCGACGCTTTTCGGGCGGAGGCGTTCGGCCAGGGGGGCGTCGGAAGCGAGTTCGATCTTCATGATGTTTCCGGCTGCACAATGCGCGCATGGTAATGAAGTCCCATGACGAGAAGGGCGGCCGTCTCAAGCCGGAGAATGGACGGGCCGAGGTGCCGACTGGCGAAGCCCGCATCCATGAATGTCCGGGCCTCGGCCTCGGCAAGCCCACCCTCCGGGCCGATGACGGCGAAAACGCTGCCTGCGAGGTCGTCCTGCGAAAGGACGATCTTCGTTTCCTTTTCCCAAAGCAGCAACCGGGAGCCGTGCACCTTGCCCGCCTCGGCCACGGCGGCCGCGCCCGAGGAAAGAAGGGTGATCTCCGGCAGCCAGACTGCGCCACACTGCTTGGCTGCGGCGATGCACGTCTCCCGCCAGGTCCGCTTGACCGTTTCCGGCAGGCGTCCCTGGCTGTGCGCGGCCTGCCAGAAGACGATCTCGCCGACCTGAAGCTCCACGGCCTTCTCTAGGAGCCAGTCCCGGCGGCCCGCTTTGGAGAATCCCAGGGCGATCGTCAGGCGCGAGGTCGGTCTCTCGACGTTGCGGATTTCGAGAGGCGCGAGCCGGGCGACGTCCTTTCGGCCCGAGATCAGTTCAAAAAGGCCTTCTCGGCCGCAGCCGTCGAAAAGCCGCACCCGCGTGCCGGGCCGCGCCCTGAGCACGGTCAGCAGATGGCGCGCCTCGCCACCTTCGAGGGTGTAGGGCTCGCGCCACGCCTCGGGCGGGAGATGGAAGCCGTCGATCCGGGCCATGGCGACGTCAGGAGGTCTTGGCCCTCGCCGTGCCGTTGCGGTAGAAGGGCAACTCGGTCCTCTTGGCGGGCAATTCGGCCCGCGCGGCGCGGATGACGAAGGCCTCGCGTTCGGCGAATTCGGCCGAGACGTAGGCCAGAGCCACGGCATGGCCCAGGGACGGCGCAAACGCGCCGCTGGTCACCAGGCCGCATTCCTTGCCGCCGACGGTGAGCACCGCATCGCCGTGGCGAGCGGCGCGGCGGCCGTCGATGGCCAGAGCCACGAGCTTTTCGCGCACCGCGCGAAGCGACTCCTTGCCGACGAAAGGCGTCTCCTTGCCCATAAGAAAGCCATAGCCCGCCTCGACGGGGGTATGATCCTCGTCGAGGTCCTGGCCGTACAGGGGATACCCCAGTTCGAGGCGCAATGTGTCGCGTGCGCCAAGCCCGGCCGGGCGAACAAACGGCACTGCGGCAAGCGCCTCCCAAAGGGCCTGAGCCTTGTTCCAGGTCAGATAGAACTCGTACCCCAGTTCGCCCGTGTAACCGGTGCGCGAGACGTAGAGCTTGTCGCCTTCGTAGGTAGTCTCCTCGAAATTGAAATACTTCAGGTGTCCCCATTTCCCGCCGAGAACCTGCTCCAGAGCCTTGAGGGATTCGGGGCCCTGCAGATCGATCTTAGCCGTGAAGGAAGAAATGTTGGCGATGTGCACGCTTTCGGGAAGACGCTCCTCGAGCCACTTGAAATCGCTTGCCTCACATGCTCCGTTGACCACGAGCATGTAGTTGTCTGGGGCCAGACAGTAGATGATGAGGTCGTCGAGAATCCCGGCGCGTTCGTTGAGCATGAAACCGTAGCGGCACTTCCCCGGTTCCAAGGTCGCGAGATTGTGGGTCAGAATTTGGTCGAGTGCGTCGCGCGCGCCTCGTCCGGAGATCAGGAACTCGCCCATGTGGCAGATGTCGAAGATCGAGGCTTGTGTGCGGGTGTGTTCGTGCTCCTTGATGATGCCCTCGTATTGCACCGGCATGGACCAGCCGGCGAAATCGACCATCTTGGCGCCGTGCTGCGCGTGCCACTGGCTAAGCGGGGTTTCCTTGAGCGGAGACATGCCATCCTCCGTTGTCGTTGGCGCGATGACGCGAGATTATTACCCGGAGAGGGAAGCATGCAATATTCTCCTTCTCCGGGCTATCAACACGGCCCGCCTAGAGCGGGCCTGCGCGGCGGAGCCGCGTGGATGCAAAGTCAAATGCTGTGCGCTCCCGGCAATATGCGGCAAAATACAGGGAAGGGCAACGGAAGATCACAGGACGGCCGAGAGTTGCGGCAACGGACTTCGCTCCTGACGCGCCTTGCGGATGCCCGCGAACTCGTCGAGTTGGCCGACCAGCCTGCGGTATTGACGGCGGATGTCCTTGCCGTAGGGGGTCAGGCTGTCCTCGGGGGGCTCCACATAGGTTCTCCTCAGGTAGCTGTCCGAGGCCACGCGCTCGCCGATCGCCAGGACACCAATGACCAATTCGTCGAAATAGTTGACGATCTCGAACTTGAGGTCGCCGAGAATCTCGTTGATGCCACGCAGTTGGTCGAGATAACTGCGCGCCTGGCCGCTTTTGCCCCGACGCTCGGCCAGATCTTCGAGCAGCTTCACCTTGCGGGCCTGCTGGATGTAGCTGTAGCGGCTCCAGACCTCTTGATAGAGGTCGTGCATGGCGCTGAAGGTTTCGAAATTGTCGGGCGCGAGCAGATAGCTGTCCAAGACCTTGATGACCTTGGCGTAGAACTCGTCCGAATAGCCGATGATCCTGCGTTGGTGCTTGGTCAACCAGGTGAAGAGGAACTTGAGCCGCTTCTCGTGCGTTTCTGTGTTGAAAAGCACCTCGCGCCGCTTATAGGTCACCGCGCCCAGATACTCTCCGCGCACGATATCGTTCAAGCGCAGGATCATGTTATAGGAATCCTTGAGGATATTGATGTCGGTACGGATCTCTCCGGTCAGGGGGTGGATGACCTCCTGACGGGTGGTGGACAAGGCGCGGTCCTGGCGCACGTTCTTGGGGTTGAACTTGTGCTGGCGGTACACAGCCCGCAGCAGCACGGCATTGCGCTTCCGGTCGACAAAAAATCCGCCTTTTTCAAGCTGCTCGATCGCCTCCTTCTGGTCTTCGTCCACGCGCACCAGGGCGACCTTTTCCACGCGTGGGTACGTCTTCGCCTGGGGATGTGAGGAAAGCGTGGTGATGGTCCGGTCCGACTGCCCCATGACCCGGACGAGAAAACGCTCGCCCATGCGAAAGAGCCGACGGGAGAAGAGTGCCGCGGCCGTGCGTCTCTCGGAGACGATGGAGAAGCCGTAAAGCTCCATAAGGAATTGATAGACGAACAGTCTGTTGCGTTCGTAACGGGCGTTGTCGCCGGGCGCAAATTTGCCGGTGCGCAGGCCAAAGCGTTTGATCTCCGAATCGAGGTCGGCTGGCAGCGAGGCATAGATGCCTGAAAGATGGAACTCGCCGTAGGCGTCTTTGGAGATGACGTGAGCGCGATCCATTTCCAGAAGATAACGCAGGAGCGGAGCGTAGTTTTCTAGGTAGGTGATGTCCTTGCTGCCGAAGCGCTTGAGAAAATCTTCCTGAAATTTCTTTGGAAGACGGGAACGAACGGTGTGGATGTTCTGCTCCACCACGTTGTTCTCAAGAGGACAGGAGAGTGCCTGGCTTCCGTCTCCGGCATCCATGATATTGTAGAGGCGGTCGAACTGAAAGACCTCCTCGAAGGGGACGACCGGTCGGTCGAAGGCCACGAGGAGAAAGCCCGGAAGCTCCTTGTGCTCGAAAAGTTCAGGCTCGAAAGAGGGCAGAAGGCTCCGTGCCTCCACCAGGGGATAATCGGGAAGCTCGGCGAACGGCTTGAGGATGCATTGCTTAATGTGCACCCAGTCGAGATAATCCTTGAGCTTGTCGAGGGTGTCCAGGCGCCTGCTCGACTCGACCTCCTCGGCGGCTGTCCAGCGCAGGTGGGGGAGCTTGGAGAAAGCCTCGGTCCAGTCGAAGGTCATACGGTCTCGCAGGGGCTATTCATTTCCCGATCTCTACGGCAACATGCGCAAGATTGTCAAAGCGCGCACACGAATTTGACGGTCATCTCCGCAACCATCTCCAAGGAACCGCGAAGCCTCGTCCGATTGACACGTCAGGCTGCTTTTCCTACTAGACACTGGAGGCGGACCAAGGCCGCCCGAATCTTCCCCACCGGAGACGACGCAGCCATGGATATCGCCACCCCCCTTTCCCCCTCAACCGCCCGGACCGGACGCCCGCCCCTGGCCAATCGGCCTTCGGGCATGCGGCGATAAAACGATACATGGCAGAACATCTCGTCAACCAGCAGCTCTTGAGCATCATCTGCAACGTTTTCGACGCGCATTCCGCCGTGCTCTTCATGCCCGGCGAAGACGGCCGAACATTCCGCATGGCAGGGTGCTTCAGCCTTTCCGACAAGATCGTCACGGACATCGCCATCGCTCCGGGTCAAGGGCTGGCAGGCTGGATCATCCGAAACGGGGAGCCTCTTCTGATCAACAATTTCGACCAGAAGCGCGGAGTGCTCGGCTACTACCAAAACGGTGAGGAAACGCGCATCAGGGCCTTCATGGGCTGCCCGCTCGAAAACGGCATGGGAGCGTTGTGTCTGGACAGCATGCGCACCTATTCCTTCAGCGCCAAGGATCAGAAGATCCTGCACCAGTTCGGGCAATTCATCGTCTCCCTGGACAGGGAGCGGCGCCAATGCGCCACGGACGGATCCTGCTTCACCTATTACAACGCCCTTCGGGCCGTGCAGGCCATGCGCCTGAAGACTCCGCGCTGGTCGCGCTTCCTGGACGGCTTCCTGGAGATCGTGGCCAAGGCCAGCGGAATGACCACGTGCTTTTTGACCGTGCGCGGCGAAACAGGCACCCATTTCCACATGGAAGGAGCCACCAGGCCGCCCATGCGGGGGGATACGGGAGCGCACGGGTTCGCCATGGGCAGCGGGGTCATCGGCTGGGTCTTCAACAACGGCGTGCCGGTCTTTTCCGGCGAGAGAGAGTCACCCTCGCGCATGCCTCTCTTCGGCAGGGACGTCGTCACGCCGCCGTTCACCACGATCGTCTGTCTGCCTCTCCTGGTCCACAAGAAGACCAGAGGGGTGCTCGTCCTGGCCGACGAGCGTTCGCTGAACATTAACGACCCACTCAAGGAATTCCTGGGGCTGGTCGCGGATAACTTGGCCCTCTTTCTTGAAAACCTTTACTTGAGAAATCGTTTGACCTCCCAGGCGGGAACAGAATAATTGTTCGAGCGGTGATGTGTGCGGCGTTTTCGCCGGAATTCCTTCCAAACAGAGGCGTGACGAGACCTATGTTCCTGAGCAAACTTTTCGGCTTTCTCGGCAAGAACTTGGCCATGGACCTGGGCACGGCCAACACGCTGCTCTACACCGCCAAAGACGGCATCGTGCTCAATGAGCCGTCCGTCGTGGCCATCGACAACCGGGAAGGCAAAATCATCGCCGTGGGCAGGGAAGCCAAGGAGTACATGGGCCGTACGCCGGGGAAGATCCGCGCCATCAGGCCCCTGAAGGACGGCGTCATCGCCGACTTCGAAGTCACGCGGGAGATGATCTCCTTCTTCATACGCAAGGTCATAACCGGTCTGAACATCGTCAAGCCGAGAATCGTGATCTGCGTGCCCACCGGCATCACTCAGGTGGAAAAGCGAGCGGTCATCGAGTCTGCACAGCAGGCCGGAGCACGCGAGGTCAGACTCGTCGAGGAGCCGATGGCCGCAGCCATCGGCGCGGGACTGCCCATCGAGCAACCCATAGGCAACATGGTCGTGGACATTGGCGGCGGCACCACCGAAGTGGCCGTCATTTCTCTTTCCGCCGTGGCCTACGCCGAATCCGTCCGCGTGGCGGGCGATGAACTGAACGAATCCATCCAACGATATTTTCAAGATCAATTTCAGATGCTCATTGGCGAGAACACGGCTGAGCGCATCAAAATCGCCATCGGCTCGGCCTGGCCGTTGTCCGAACAATTGACCATGGAAGTCTCGGGCAAGAACCTGGTTAACGGAACGCCGACCTCCATCACGGTCACGGATGGCCACATCCGCGAAGCCATCCAGGAACCCGTGTCGGTAATCGTGCGCGCCACCAGGACCGCCCTGGAGAAGACGCCGCCGGAACTCGTGGGGGACATCGCCCGCAACGGCCTTCTGCTCGCGGGCGGAGGGGCGTTACTGAAAGGACTGGACCGCCTCATTGCCAAGGAGACACAGTTGCACGTCATCATCGACGAGGATCCGTTGACGACCGTGGTGCGCGGCACAGGCAAAACCATGGCCGACGAGACGACCTTCAAGGCCGTGTTCATCAACTGATCGTCCGGCGCGCCGGATGTTTCAACACGGGAAAGGCGGTCCGCGGGCCGCCTTTCCGTTTTTTGGGAGAACGACGATGATATCAAAGGATCTCATGGACGGGCTCATGGCCGCCACGGCCAAGGCCGCCGACGTCATCCGCGCCGACTGGAACCAGGAGCGCGACATCGTCAACAAGGGCCGCATCGACCTGGTGACGGCCACGGACCTTCACTGCGAGGCATTGTTGCGCGAGGAGCTTGCGCGGCTGCTGCCCGAAGCGTCCTTTTACGGAGAGGAGTCATCGGACGGCTCGGGGCCGGGCGAGCTGGCCTGGGTGGTCGATCCGCTCGACGGCACCACCAACTTCGCGCACCGAATTCCTTTCGTGGCCGTATCCGTGGCGCTTTGGCGCGAAGGGCGTAGCGAACTTGCTGTGGTCGAGGCGCCCATGCTCGGCGAAACCTACCACGCCCGGCGGGGGGGAGGGGCGTTTTGCAACGGCCTCCCCATACGCGTCTCAAACTGCGACGCGCTCGTCGACAGCATCGTGGCCACGGGTTTTCCCTACGCCATCGAACGCTACGCTGAACGCATCCTGGCCCACATGCGCCGCATGCTCCTGGCCACGCAGGGCGTGCGCAGGCCGGGAGCCGCGGCCATCGACCTGGCCTATGTGGCCGCAGGACGCTACGACGGCTTTTACGAGTACGCGCTCAAGCCCTGGGACACGGCGGCAGGTTGGCTCCTGGTGGAAGAGGCGGGCGGCCGCGTGAGCGCCTTTGACGCAAATGTGCCGTACGATCTCGGCGCGGACGGCATCCTGGCCAGCAACGGCCTCGTGCACGAAGTCCTCTCCCGGCTGCTACTCCTGGACATGGAGAAAGGCGACGGCTGACACATTTTAGGCTGTCGGCCCCAACGTCTGCCCACCGCTTTCGAGCGGGTGAGAGAAAAGCAGGTTGTTTTCCCAGAAATGCAGAAGCGTGGGGGTCAACAACTCCCGAAACTGGTCGATCAAGCAGGAAAGCTCGGTTCGATCAACGAAATAGCCGCCGTCCACCTCATCGGGATTGGGCACCGGCGTCTCCTGGACCACGCCCGCCGAAAATACGGTCACAAACTCGTACCCGGTGGCGGGGGAGGGTGAAGCCTCACCCACGCGCCGCAGGCGCTTTCCAGTGATTCCCAATTCCTCGGCCAGTTCGCGCGCGGCGGCGTCCTCCACAGCCTCCCCGGCCGTGACGTGCCCCGTGGCCGAAAGGTCCCAGCGCCCGGGAAAACGGCTTTTTGATGCGCTTCGCCGTTGCAGGTAGACCTTCCCCTGCGCGTTGTAGACGAGGACGACCACCGAGCGATGCATGAGCGTCTGGGCATGCACGTCGTCGATGCCCATGACGGCAAGAGGGCGATTGCCTTCGTCCACGACCTCGATATACTCGACGTCCCGGGGGGCGTGGTCCGAAGGCGTAAGCGTGCGTCGTCTGCTTTTTCTGGCCATGGCCGACTCCTGGGAAACCTCCTACCCGACATGACGCATGGTCACAACACCGCAGCACGACGTCCGCCCGAAAGCCTCCGTCGTCCGGCTGACGCCCGAGGACGCGCCGGACCTCGCCCGGCTCGAACGCGCCTGCTTCTCCCACCCCTGGACCGAGGAGCAACTCGCCTACGGCCTGCGCGAACGGGTGCTGCACGTGTTCGGACTTCGGGAGAGCGGCAGCGAACTCGTAGGATATTGTTCGTTCTATGCCGTGGCCGACGAGGCGGAGATCGTGAACATCGCCGTGATTCCGCAGTTGCGGCGCATGGGATTTGGCCGCACGCTGCTCGGCGCCATGTTGCAAAACGCGGCCGAACTGTGCATAAATCGCGTGTTTCTGGAGGTGCGCCGGTCCAACGCCGCGGCCATCGGGCTGTATGAGGCCCACGGCTTCGCGCGGACGGGAGTGCGCACGCGATATTATCCCGATACGAATGAAGACGCGCTGGTCATGACCCTTGAAATGCCGCACGCCCCGTCCGGGCAAAGCGGCCAACCAGCGTGGCCCAGACACGGCAACCAGGGGAGAGACGATGAAAAGTCTTGAAGAAATGGATGTTGCGGGCAAGCGGACGTTGATTCGCGTGGACTTCAACGTTCCCTTGAAGAACGGAGTGATCCAAGACGACAACCGCATCGTGCAGAGCCTTCCCACCATCCGGCTGGCCCTGGAAAAGGGCGCGGCCGTTATCCTGTGCGCCCATCTGGGCAAGCCCAAGGGCAAGCCCGTGTCGGAATACTCCCTGGCCCCGGTGGCGGCTCATCTTTCTGATCTTCTGAACATGGAAGTGCCCCTGGCCCCGGACTGCATCGGCCCAGAGGCCGAACGCATGGCCATGGAGCTCGCCCCTGGCAATATCCTGATGCTTGAGAACCTGCGCTTTCACCCCGGTGAGGAGGCCAACGATCCCGAGTTCGCCGCCGCCCTGGCCAAGGCCGCCGAGGCATACGTGGACGACGCCTTCGGCACGGCGCATCGCGCCCACGCCTCCAACGTCGGGGTGACCCGCCACGTGCGTGAGTGCGGCTGCGGCCTCCTGATGAAGAAGGAATGGCGTTACCTGGCCGAGGTGCTGGCCGCTCCGGCTCGCCCCTATGCGGCGATCTCCGGTGGCTCCAAGGTCTCGACCAAACTCACGGTGCTGACCCGTCTCCTGGACAAGGTGGACACGCTCATCATCGGCGGCGCCATGGCCAACACCTTCCTGCTCGCAAAAGGATACGACGTGGGCAGATCGCTGGTGGAGCCGGACCTCGCGCACGAGGCGACGAACATCATGAACGCCGCCGTGGACAAGGGTATCAAACTGCTGCTGCCCGTGGACGTGGTGGTCGGCTCCTCGCTCGACGACAAAGTCACGGGAGGGGTGTTCCCTGTCGAATCCATCCCAAAAGACAAGATGGTGCTGGACATCGGCCCCGCAAGCGTGGAACTGTTCACAACCGAACTCGCCACGGCCGGAACCGTAATGTGGAACGGTCCGCTCGGAGCCTTCGAGAACCAAGCCTTCGCCCAGGGCTCACTGGCCGTGGCGAGGTGTCTAGCCGGGCTCGACAAAGCCACGACCATCGTGGGCGGAGGCGATACGGACGCCGTGGTGCACGCAGCCAAGCTACAGGAAAAATTCTCCTTCATTTCCACCGGAGGCGGATCGTTCATGGAATTCATGGAAGGCAAGGAACTTCCGGCCTTCACGGCCCTCAAGGAGTGCGGCGCATGAAACTGATGGCGGCCAACTGGAAGATGTACAAGACGCGCGGCGAGGCCGAGGCCACGGCGCGTGACATGTTGCGTCTGATAGGGCCGGATATCCCCAAGGACCGGCAGGTGCTCGTGTTTCCCCCGTTTACAGCCATCGAGGCCGTGGCCAAGGTTTTCGAGGGGCAAGCGGCCTTTGCGGTCGGAGGCCAGAACTTCTGGCCCAAGGATGAGGGGGCGTTTACCGGCGAGGTCTCGGCGCGCATGCTGGCCGACCTGGGGTGCTCCTGGGCCCTGGCTGGACACTCCGAACGCCGCTGGGTAATGGGCGAAAGCGACGAGTTGGTCGGCGAAAAGGTCGCCTTCGGTCTTGCGGCGGGGCTTCGCATGGTGCTGTGCATCGGCGAGAAGATCGAAGAGCGACGTGCGGGCAAGGTCGAGGAGGTGCTCGACCGGCAGCTTGAGAAGGGCCTAGCAGGCCTTTCCAGGGGCTTTGCGACCGAAACCCTGGCCATCGCCTACGAGCCAGTCTGGGCCATCGGCACGGGCGAAGTGGCGGGGCCGACGGAAATAGCCCACGCGCACACTCACACGCGAGAAAAAATCGTGCGGCTGCTGGGGCAAAAAGCCGCCGCCACCCCCATTTTATACGGCGGCAGCGTGAAACCCGAGAACACTTCCGAAATTTTGTCGCTTGACAACGTGAACGGAGTGCTGGTAGGTGGCGCAAGCCTGACGGGTGAGAGCTTTAGCCGGATCGCGTTGGCATGAACCCGAAGGGAATTTCTGGAGAGAGACGTTGAGCGGAATTGTTCTGACCATACACATCATCGCCTGCATCGTGCTCGTGGGACTGGTCCTTTTGCAGTCGGGCAAGGAAGGCATGGGAGTCATCTTCGGCGGCGGCAGCTCGTCCGTGTTCGGCAGCTCCGGCGCGGGTGGGGTCCTGGTCAAGGCAACGGCCGTTCTGGCGGTCCTCTTCCTGCTCACTTCCCTGACGTACAACAAGCTCACGGGCGTCAAGGCGGTGACCAGGGACTCGATCATGATGAGCGTCCCGGCTCCCGAGCCCAAGGTGCCCGAGGCGGCCAAGCCCGAGGTCATCTTCGAGGAGCCCGCCCCGGCCAAGCCGCAGGGAGAGCAATAGATTCAGACAAGACGGTTCGCGGAAGTGGTGGAACTGGTAGACACGCTATCTTGAGGGGGTAGTGGCCAAAAGCCGTGGGGGTTCGAGTCCCCCCTTCCGCACCATATATCGGCGGCCCGAAGCGATGCTTCGGGCCGCTTCTTTTTTGTCAACGCCACGAGACGAGGGGCTAAACGGAAAAGATAATTTAATGGCTTTCTTTCCAGGGTATTAGGTTGTCGACCAGGATTTTCTCGACATGACAGCTAAAGACCTCGGAGACTGGGAACCGATAAGGACCAGAAGACGGAGAAGAAGTCACATGGACAGTGGCAGGCAAGACGAGCAGGCGACCGGGCAAGGAATTCCGGTGACGCCCCGTGAAAACCCGGAGGACAGGGCCAAGCGCATTCAAGCGCTCAAGCGCCTTGTCCAGGACGGTTCCTATCGTCCCTCGCTCGTCGCCGTGGCGGACGAACTCCTGTGTGGGGGGCACCTGAGCTTTGACCACGAAGAATGATCTGCTCCGCTCTTTTTTGCTGCCACTGCAAAATAAAAGGCCCTGTGGAGAACCCACAGGGCCTTTGCCTTTCGTGATGTCCGCAAAAGGCTATTCGCTCTCCATCTCGGGCGCAATGATGTCGTCATAGGTCTCACGGCGGCGGATGAGACGGACTTTTGCGCCGTCCACCAGTACTTCGGCGGCCCTGCGGCGCGAGTTGTATTGCGAGGACATGGTCATGCCATAAGCGCCGGCAGAAAAAGCGGCCAGATACTCTCCAGGCTCGACGGCGGGCATTTCGCGGTCGCGGGCCAGGAAGTCCGTGGATTCGCAAATGCCTCCCACGATGTCCACGATCTCGACCGGACGGCCCATTTTAGCCACTTCCTCGATGCGGTGGTACGATCCATAGAGCGAGGGCCGCACGAGATCGTTCATGGCCGCGTCCACGATGAGGAATTTCTTGACCGGCGTAGTCTTGGTGTACAGCGTCCTGAAGGCCAAAATACCTGCGTTGCCGCTGATAACCCGGCCTGGTTCGAGGATCAGCGTCAGCGGCAGATCCTTCAACCGCTCTGTCAGCGCCTCGCCGAAGGCCGAGGGGTGGGGCGGCTCTTCCTCGTTGTAGGTGATGCCAAGTCCCCCGCCCAGATCCAGATAGGTGACCTCGATGCCCATGTCCTTCAGGCGGCGATAGAAGCCCAAAACCTTGTCCAACGCTTCGAGGAAAGGTTCCAGGGTAGTCAGTTGCGAACCGATGTGGCAATCGATGCCCACAGGCTCGACGTTGGTCATGTCGCGGGCCATTTCGTATCCAACGAGTGCGGTCTCCATGTCCAGGCCGAACTTGTTCTTCTTCATCCCCGTGGAAATGTAGGGATGGGTCTTGGGATCGACGTCGGGGTTGATGCGCAAGGCTACCCGGGCCTTCTTGCCAAGCCTGGCGGCCGTGGCATCGATGGCTTTCAATTCGTCCAGAGATTCGGCGTTGAACATCAGGATGCCCGCCTTGAGGGCGTCCTCAATCTCGTCGGCCGTCTTCGCCACGCCAGAAAAGACGATCCGTCCACCGGGCACCCCGGCCTTGAGCGCGCGATACAGCTCGCCACCCGAGACGATGTCCACTCCTGCGCCTTTTTCGGCCAGAAGCCTCAGGATGTGGATGTTCGAGTTGGCCTTCACGGAATAGCAGACCATGTGCGGAAGGCGTGCGAAGGCCGAATCAAAGGCCTCGAAATGGCGACGGAACGTGGCTGAACTGTAGACGTAGGTGGGCGTGCCGAAACGGGCGACGATCTCTTCGACCGGTACGTCCTCGGCAAAGAGACGATCGTTGCGGTACTCGAAATGATTCATGCGCTGTTACTCCTGGGTCAGGCGTGGATTTTCGGGACGGGGAAGCACCGGGGTCTGCGCGGGCGCCATGGACCGTATGCGGTTGTGGCCCAAGAGCCTGAACCGGTAGCTCCTCGCACCGGAAATGTCGCAATGGATGATCTGCACCCTGTCCCCTTTAAAACGCACGCGCTGGTCCTCGAGTCCGAATTCGACGCGGTGCTGCGGGGCGAAGGGGCATTGCGGGCAATCAAGCGTCATATCCTCGATCTGAAGGCTGAAATGATCGAGCATGGCGCGATTGCCTTCGACGGTGGCCTCCACGACGATGCAGCCGCTGGAGATGTTTCCTTGTGCCTTGGTCAGGACGAAAACGTCCTCGGACACTTGCGGGGAGGGAGGGGCCTTGCTGCCGCAGGAGACGGCGAAGGCGAGCAGCAAAAGCGCCGCGAAAAGCTGAAAGCGCTTGATCGTCACGTGTCGTTCTCCAGGCTGTCTTTCCATTCGTATATCCGTTGCAGGGCCTGCATGGGCGTCAGGCTGTCGGGCTTGAGCGCCTGCAATGCAGCGAGAACGGGATGCGAAGCAATCTGGGGGGCTCGCTCCGCATCCGTTGCCGGGACAAGCCCCGGCAACGTTTCCTGCCGCGAGTGAGCGGGACGTTGCACACCATCGCGGCAACGCTCCAGATCGGTCAACAACTCCTTGGCTCGCTGCACAACGTTTTGCGGCACTCCGGCCAGTTTTGCAACCTCGATTCCGTAGCTCTTGTCCGAAGGACCGGGTACGAGGCGGCGCAGGAATACGATGTCACCCTTGTATTCCTTGACCGCAATGTTCAGGTTGCGCAGTCCCTCGATGTGTCCTTCAAGGCTCGTCAATTCGTGATAGTGAGTGGCGAAAAGCGTGCGGATGCCGCCGCCCGCACGCCGGGCGAGTTCCTCGACCACGGCCCGCGCCAGGGCCATGCCGTCGTAGGTTCCGGTCCCCCGGCCGATCTCGTCGAGAATGACGAGGCTTTTGCGGGTGGCCTGTCGCAAAATGCGGGCCGTCTCCATCATCTCGACCATGAAGGTGCTCTGGCCGAGCGCCAGATTGTCCGAGGCTCCGACGCGCGAGAATATACGGTCCACGAGGCCGATCTGCGCCTCGGCCGCCGGAACATACGAGCCGATCTGTGCCAGGATGGCGATGATCGCCGCCTGGCGCAGGACCGTGGACTTGCCCGCCATGTTCGGGCCGGTGATCAGGAGAAGCCTAGCCCCCTCGTCCATGAAAAGGTCGTTGGGGATGAAGTTGGCCTGCCCCTGCACGGCCTCGACCACCGGGTGGCGTCCGGCCCGGATGCGCAGGCGCAGATCCTTGTGCAGTTCGGGCCGGGTCCACTCGTGCCGCACAGCCGTCTCGGCCAGCGCCTGCCAGTAGTCGAGCCGGGCCAGACGGGCGGCGGCGTCCATGAAGCGCGGCCGGGCCTGAGCCATCTCCTGGCGCAGTTCGAGGAACAGGCGGTGTTCGAGGTCGCGGCGGCGCTCGGCCGCATGGAGTATCTTGTCCTCGAGTTCCTTGAGCGCGTCGGTCACGAAGCGCTCGGCGTTGGCCAGGGTCTGGCGGCGGATGAAGTGCGCCGGAGATTCCTGTCCGGCTGTGCGCGAGAGTTCGAAATAATAGCCGAAGACCCGGTTGAAGCCGAGCTTGAGGCGCGGCAGGTTCAGGCTCCGGCGTTCGGACTCCAGAAGCTCCTGCATGCGGCTTTCGCCGTGTTCGGCGAGTTCCAGCAGTTCGTCGAGCTCAGGGCGAAATCCCGTCCGGAAGAGCCCGCCATCGGTGATCGCGAGGGGAGGGGAATCGACCAAGGCGGCCGTGAGCACGGCATGCAGGTCGGAAAGATCGTCCCAGCCGTCGAGGATCTTGACCACGGCCTCGGGGGCGTCGCCCGTCTCGTCCACCGCCGCGCGCAAGAGCCCGGCCATGCGCGGCAGCACGGCGAGACTCTGCCTGAGGGCGGCCAGATCCCGGGGAGAGGCGCGACCCATGGAGATGCGCGTCGAAAGGCGCTCGAGGTCGTGAACGTCGCGCAGCAGCGCGGCCAGGGCCTCACGCGTCTCGTGGCGCACCACGAGAAAGGCCACGGCCGCCTGGGTCCGCTCGATGGGAACAGCCTCACGCCAGGGATGGCGCAGGCGGTGTTCGAGGTAGCGCCCGCCCATGGGCGTCATGGTCCTGTCGATCACAGTACGCAGCACCCCCCGACCGTTGCGGCCATCCAGGGTGCGGAAAATCTCGAGATTGCGCTCCGTGAGTTCGTCCAGAATCATGTAGCGCCCCATGTTGAGGGGCCTGAACTGGCCGAGGTGCCTCATCTCCTGGCGCTGGGTCTGGACGAGATACGCCAGGAGCGCTCCGCAGGCACGGGTCAGGAACGGCTTATCGTGCAGATCGAGGGCGTCGAGCCCGGCCACGCCCTGGGCGGACAGCAAACGATCGCGCCCGGCGCGGTGATCGAAGAAAAGCTCGGGCACGGGCGTGATCAACCCCTTGAGGTCCGCGAACTGGTGCGGCGGCTTGACGCCTCCCGGCAGCAACACCTCGCGCGCCCCGATCTTGACCAGCCACTGCCACAGGGCGGGCTCGCTCTTGGCCTCGAAACCGCTCCATTCACCCGTGGAGACGTCTATCCAGGCCAGGGCGCCAAGGCCCTTGCCTGAATCGAAGAGCAGGGCGGCAAGGTAGTTGTGGGTCTTGGCGGAAAGGCTCGCGTCCTCGACCAGGGTGCCGGGCGTGAGCACCCGGGTGACCTCGCGCTTGACCAGCCCTTTGGCTTGGCGCGGATCCTCAACCTGATCGCAGATGGCCACCCTGTAGCCTTTCTCAAGAAGCTGACCGAGGTAGTTCTCCACGGCATGGTGCGGCACGCCGCACATGGGAACCGGAGTCTCCTGATTGGGATTGCGGCAGGTGAGGGCAATCTGAAGTTCGCGCGCCGCGATCTCGGCGTCTTCGAAGAACAGTTCGTAGAAATCCCCCATGCGAAAGAAGAGCAGGGAGTCCGGATTCTCACCCTTGATCCTCAGATATTGCTCGAACATGGGCGTGATACGCCCGACAACGGCTTTGGACATGGAAAACAGGCCTCACTCAGTCAGACGCATGCGATAGCCTATGGAATGCCAGCTTTGACACCGCACGCAGAGATAGAAGACATGGTCGCGTTTCAGCCCGCAAACGCGGCACGCGAACCGCTTCACCTCGCGAGCCTTGCTGACGAAATATTCCAATTGCACGTCGAGGGACGACTCGGGCGGGGTTCTGTGCCGGGCTCGGTCCAGCAGTTCAAGGCGAGCGGGCCAAAAATCCGGATTGAGCCGTACGCACCTTTCGAACCAGACCTCAGCCCCAGCTTCGTCTCCAAGCGCCTGCCGCAGGCGGCCCCCGTAATATTGAAGCAGTACGTCGGGTTCGTGATCGGCCAAGGGGCGCAAGAGCCGCGCGGCAAGTCCCTGCGGGCCGAAGGCCCTGTCGGGAGGCTCGAACACTCCCAGTGGCAAGGAGCCAAGAAGCATCTCCAGAACCACAAAACGAAGCCCGGGCTCGATCGCATCGAGCGCCTCGGCCAACCGCTCCTCGGAGCCCGGCGGAAATCCCGCCTGCAGATCGAGGATGACCGTCTCGGCCCACGCTTCGGGGGATCCGGGGTGAACGGCAAGGGCCTGGGAAATAAGTTGCCTTCCCGTCTCCACCTCCTGGATCGCCAGACCCTCCACAGCCAGACGCACGAGATAATGCGCCTGGGCCTGAGGATGACCGAGCCGGGCATAGAGGTCGGCGGCCGCCGCGTATTCTCCTGTTTCAGCTGCGAGCCGCGCCATTTCGCCGAGAATGGCGGGTTCGTTTCCCACCAGTTCGCGGGCTTTCTCCAGCGCGCCAAGAGCCCGGTCCATAAATCCCGAACGTTTGTAGTCCCGGCCCAGTTCGAAGAGCGCCTTGGCCTTAAGCGCTGGAGGAATGCCCTTGCGGTCGATGATGTTCGCGCGAAGTTCCACGGCTCGCTCTATCTCGCCCTGGGCACGATAGAGATTGCCCAGGGCAAGATAAGGCTCGATGGCGTCCGGATTGTTGCGGACGGCACGGCTGAGTTCGCCGATGGCGGCGAGGGTATCGCGGGAGGGCGGGGCATGTCCTTCCTGGTCGAGATCGAGGCCAAGGCCGCCTTGGTCCGGCTTATCGCCGAACAAATCACGCAGCCAGGACCACGACGGCATCGGACACCCGCGCGCGCTCCCCTCAGGAAGCGGTGCTCTGGGATTCCTCGGTTCCGGAACCGTAGGTCGTGGGGGCGGCTCCGGCCTGCTCCTTTTCGGAGCGCAGCGTGCGGACTTCGTCCTCGAGCTTGCGGTTCTTGCTGTTGGCAGCGCGTAATTGCGAGGCCAAACGAACCTTCTCGAAGAAGAAATAGATCGTGGCAAGGACTGCTCCGGCCAGGAATGCGATCAGGACGACGAGATAGATGGGCATTTCCAGGGACGTCCAGCGCCAATCGAATATCTCGAGCTTGAGTTGGATGATCTCGGAGAAGACTGGTGTGTTCTGGATGAAGAAAATCATGGCGATCACGAAGGCCACGGCCATGAAAAGAACCTTGATGTAGCGCATGCGGACTCCTTTGCCCTGACTCAGCCGGCGAAGAGCGGTAACAGCCGGGTGTAGGTTGAGCGGAGGTGTTCGGGAATGACGTGGGTTTCTCCGAACACGGCCATGAAAGAACTGTCCCCGTTCCAGCGGGGAACGATCTGAAAATGAAGATGCGCCGCGATGCCCGCACCAGCGGCCTCGCCCAAATTCAACCCGGCGTTCACGCCGTGCGGCCTGAAGGCCCTGTGGAGCACTGCCACTGACTTTCGGACCAAAAGCATGATTTCGATGGCCTCGTCGTCATCGAGGTCGGTCAGGCAACTCACATGGCGGTAGGGTGCGACCATGAGATGCCCGTTATTGTAGGGGAATTTGTTCATTATTACATAGGACAGGCGGCCACGATGCACGACGAGTCGTTCCTCATCTTCTCCCGTGTCCGAAGGGAGACAGAAAACGCATTCATCGGGCTTGGGCCCGAGGATATATTCAAGGCGCCACGGCGCCCACAAGACTTCTCTGACGCTCACACCAGCCTCATTCGAAGAAATTCCCGGCCATAGAAACCGCCTGGTCAAAGTGGTGACCGACTCGTTCCCGGTGACGGCCACATGGCGTTCGCCGGTCATGTTCGTTCATGGTTGCGCGCCATCGTCTTTACACGCCAAACGCCCGTAGAGCAACCATCAGCCACCTTTTCGCGACGCGGGCGGCATGTCGGCGGATTTCTTGCGCAGCACTTTTTTGACCAGCCTCCGAGCCAAAGCAAGCTGCTCCTCGCGAGCCTCGGCCTGTCCGTCTATGCGCGCGGCTCGCACGATGCGCAGAATCTCCCCGTATGCTGGGCCGGGCGTGAGCCCGAGACGCCGTAAATCCTGCCCGGTGATGGCGATGCCTTCGTCTCGCAGTCGGGTGAGATACAGAGAAATGCCCTTGCGCACCTCCTCGCGGGTGCTGCGCGCCATGAGGTACAAAAGCCCCTCCGCGGGCAGCGTTTCGATGGCCAGACACAGCTCGGAAAGAGGACCGGAGCGCGATATCCAGCCCCCGATGCGGTTGAAAGCCGTGCTCACGGACTCGCGTAGCGACAAAAACTCGCGCTGATCGCGTTTGGAGAAATTGAGTCTGTCCGTGAGATCGGCGACTTCCGCGTCATTCATCTCCGAGCACAGCCCGAGCAGATAGATCATCCAAGGGTCGGGTTCAGGCTCAGGCAAAAACAGCAACCTGTACCAGTCGAGAACTTCGTCGATCTTCTCCAGCAACCCGATCTTTTTGGCGTTCAATTCCAGACCTGGGTGCAGTTGGCCCAGGAGTTTGAACTCCTCCAGGCGGACGATGCAGCGCGAGGCATTTTTCTCTTCGCACAATAATTTGAATTCGTTAAAGATACGACTTCCGGTCAGCCGCTGGAAGAACTGCATCTGCACGGCGTTTTTAATCAGCCGCTCAGTCTGTCCGCCGATGCGGAATCCGAAGCGCTGTTCGAAGCGGATGGCCCGGATGATGCGCGTGGGGTCTTCGACAAAAGATAGGGAGTGCAAAACTCGGATGTTTCTGTCTTTCAGGTCGCGCTGGGCATCGAAGAAATCTACCAATTTGCCAAACGACTTTGGATTGAGGCGCACGGCCAGGGCATTGATGGTGAAGTCGCGACGGAAAAGGTCCATTTTGATAGAGGACAATTGCACCGTGGGTAAGGCAGCGGGATATTCGTAATATTCGAGCCTCGCCGTGGCCACGTCGATGCGGCGACCATCGGGCAAGATGGCGACGGCCGTGCGGAACTTGTCGTGCTCCTTGACCCGGCCGCCGTATTCCTGGACCAAGCGGTTTGCAAAAGCGATTCCGTCGCCCTCGATAACGATATCCATGTCCAGATTGGGCCGTGCCAAGAGCAAATCCCGAACGAACCCCCCGACTACGTAGGCCTCGACCCCCAGTTCCTCGGCGATTTCGCCCGCCCGCCGCAAAACATCAAGCATATCTTTAGGAATTCTTTCATTGAGAATGGAAACAACGCTGCGCTCGCGCTTGCGGCCGGGAAGGCTTTCGGGAATGCGAGCCGGCTCTTCCACAAGGATGTGGATTAGGTCTGTGCGGGTAATCACGCCCACGACTCTCCCATCCTCGACGACGGGCACCAATCGCTGGCGGTGACCGAGAATGATCTCCATGGCACGGTAGAGATCGGAATCAGGGGCCACTGCCGTGATTTCACGGGCCATGTATTCACGTACCTGCACTGCGTGCAGGCCGTGCGTTACGGCCTTATCGGCCAACTCGTGCTCTAAAAGGCCGACAAGCTTTCCATCCTCGTCCACCACAGGCGCGGCCTTCAGGCCGTAGCGGGACATGACGGCCGCGGCATCGCCGAGCAAGGCATCGCGCCGCACTGTGACAGGAGACTTAGACATGAAGTTGGTCACAAGATGCTGCGGATTAACCTCGGAGTAGAGCAGAGCGAATATCTCGTCGCGCACCTGGGGCAGGGTGCGATCCTTGACTGAGGCCGAGGCCGCGTAAGGATGTCCGCCACCGCCGAGGGACTCGCAGATGCGCCCCACGTCCACCTCGGCCGTGCGCGAGCGGGCCACCACGGTTATACGGTCGTCCATGCGGCCCAGGGCGAAGAGGACGCGGATGCTTTCCATCTCCATCATTTTCTGCGCCAGGACCGCGAAATCGCCCACGTAGTGGTCCATGGTGGCTTGAGTAATGACCACTTTGATGCCTTTGATGTCATGAGTTTCCGCGAGTTTGAGCAAGGCATTGAGGACGCGCACCTGCTCGGCGGTCAGATCGCGCGAAAGCAAATCGCCGACAACGTTCAGTTCGACCCCGTGTTCGACCAGCCAAGCCGCGGCTCGTAGGTCGTGCGGCGTGGTGGAGGGATAGACGAAACTGCCCGTGTCTTCGTAAATGCCCAGCGAAATGATCGTGGCCTCCTCGGGGGTGAGGGAGATGTCCTTGCCCATCATCTCGTGCACCAGAATAGCGGCCGTCGATCCCCAATTGCGCACCGTCGAGACGGTTGCAGGTAGGTCGTCCGGCGAGTCGGGGTGGTGGTCGTAGAGATGGATTTCAAGCCCGGGGATGTCTAAAAGATGCTGGACGTGCGGCACGCGCCCGCGCTGTCGGGTGTCCACCACAACCAGACGCTTGACGAACGCCGGGTCGATGTCCTTGCCCGAGACGAAATTGAAAAGATACATCGCACTTTGGATGTAGAAATCGCGCAGGTTCTTCTCCTGCGAGCCGGGAAAAACGAGGGCCGCGCCGGGATATAGACGCGCAGCCGCAATGATCGCGGCCAGGCAGTCGAAGTCGGCGCTGGTGTGTCCGGTGATGACTGTCTCGACCTGAACGGGAGGGGGTGTAGTCTGGCCCATGCGGTTCTTTCTAGTGGATTTTCGGCCGCATGACAAAAGAATCGTGCGCGGGATTCAGGAACGGGGGTGGAATCGGTCGTGTACGGCCTTGAGTCTGCCAGATTGGATATGAGTGTATATCTCCGTGGCGCTGATGTCCGCGTGGCCGAGGAGCATCTGGACGCTGCGCAGATCCGCCCCGCCTTCGAGCAAGTGGGTGGCGAAGCTGTGCCGCAGGGTGTGCGGCGAGATGTGTCGGGTGATCCCGGCCTTCTCCGCGTAGCGCTTGATGATCTTCCACACCCCTTGACGGGTGAGCTTTCGCCCGGAGCGGTTGAGGAAGACTTCCTGATCGCGAGGCGAGAACAGGCCACGCCAGGACGTAAGCCAATCGGAGAGAAATGTCTGGGCGGTCGCGTGGATGGGCACGAGACGTTCCTTGCCGCCCTTGCCCCAGATGCGCAAGACGCCGGTCTGGGGATCGAAGTCCAAGGGACGAAGTCCCACGAGTTCGGAGACGCGCAGTCCGGCGGCGTAGAGCAGTTCGAGCATCACCCGGTCGCGGAAGCCGAGCTTGTCGGTGAGCAGCGGCAAGGCGAGCATGCGCTCGACCTCTTCACGACTCAGAAATTCGGGAAGCTGCCGGGGAAGTTTTGGGTTTTCAAGCAGTTCCGCTGGATTACCGCTGACCAGTCCCTCTTCGACGAGATAGGCGAACAAGCCGCGAAGGGCGGAGAGATGCCGGGAGATGGTGCGGCTCTTCAGTTCCCGCGCCCGCATGGTGACCAGATAGAGAAACAGGGTGTCCTTGCTGGTGTCCTCCAGCCGTCCGCCGTTGTCGGCCAGGAAATGGAGAAAGTCAGCCAGATCAGTGGAATAGGCGCACAGGGAGTTCTCGGCCAACCCCTTTTCGACGGTGAGACGCTGCAGGTAGGCATCCACCCACGGATGGTGGAGGGCAGGGGAACGGTTGGCGCGCGCGTGCGTCGTCATATCCGGGCTCCTTTAGCGCCGCTTGAGCCCGCAGGCAAGAGGCAGGAGGAGGGCATTTTGCAGAATTTGACAGACCACGGCAGGCAATTTACACCAGCGGTCCTGATCGTAAGAACATCATCCCAATCCCAATAAGGAGCAAGACCACATGGCCGACTTCCCGTTCGCTGACAGACTCGCCACGCTGCCTCCCTATCTCTTCGCCGCCATCGACAAGGCCAAGGCGGCCGTCAAGGCGAGAGGAGTGGATATCATCAGCCTGGGCATCGGTGATCCCGACATGCCGACCCCCGACTTCATCATCGAAGCGCTGCACGAAGCCGCGAAAAAGCCCGCCAACCACCAGTACCCCTCCTACATCGGCATGCTCAGCTTCCGCGAGGCCGTGGCCGAATGGTACGGCAAGCGCTTCGGCGTCGAACTTGCCCCGCAAAACGAAGTCCTGACCTTGATCGGTTCCAAGGAAGGCATCGCCCACTTTCCGATCGCCTTCATCAATCCCGGCGATCTGGCCCTGGTCTGCACGCCCAACTATCCAGTCTACAACATCGCCGTGAATTTCGCGGGCGGTCAGGTCGAATTCGTGCCCCTGACCGACGCCAACGACTTCTTGCCCGATCTCGACGCCATCTCCGAGGAATCCTGGCAGCGCGCCAAGATGATCTTCGTCAACTATCCCAACAATCCCACGGCCGCCACGGCCACGCCCGAGTTCTACAAGAAGCTCATCGCCCGGGCCAGGGAGACGAACACCATCATCGTCAACGACGCGGCCTACACGGAGATGTACTTCGACGAGCAGGACAAGCCCTGCTCGATCCTCGAGTTCGAAGGGGCCAAGGACGTGGCCATCGAATTCCACTCCCTCTCCAAGACCTTCAACATGACGGGCTGGCGCATCGGCATGGCCGTCGGCAACCCCTCGCTCGTGCAGGGACTGGGCAAGGTCAAGGAGAACGTCGATTCCGGCGCGTTCCAGGCCGTGCAGGAAGCGGGCATCGCCGCGCTCTCCAAGGGCACGCCCTACGTCGCCGAGTTCCGCAAGATATACCGGGAGCGGCGCGACAGCGTGTGCGCGGCCCTGTCCAAGGTCGGCATTGAGCATCGCGTGCCCAAAGCCTCGGTCTTCGTCTGGGCCAAGGTGCCGCAGGGCAAGACCTCCACGTCCTTCTGCACGGAGGTCTTGGAGAAGACCGGCGTGGTGGTTACGCCGGGCAACGGCTTCGGCGCGCCGGGCGAGGGCTTCTTCCGCATCTCGCTGACCGTGCCCAGCGACAGGCTGGAGGAGGCCGTATCACGCATCGCGGCCCTGTAGCGGCATATCTGGGCCTGGGATCGAACATCGGCGATTCCGAGACCCTTCTTTCCCGCGCCATGGAGCGGATCGCAGCCATCCCCGGCATTACGCCGGGGATGGTTTCGTCCGTGTTCCAGACCGAGCCGCAGGACGTACGCGAGCAGCCCTGGTTCGCCAACTGCGTGCTTCAGGTCTTCTGCGGCGAGGACATCGGACCGCATGACCTGTTGCGGTCGTTGCGGTCCATCGAGGACGAATTCGGACGTGAACGCACGGTCCGCTTCGGGCCACGCACCCTGGACATCGACATCCTGCTTTTCGGCGATCTCGCTGTCGAGGACGAGGAACTGACCATCCCGCACCCGAGGATGCGGCAGCGGGCCTTTGTGCTCGCCCCGCTAGCCG
The DNA here is from genome assembly GCF_000422245.1 of Alkalidesulfovibrio alkalitolerans DSM 16529. Lineage (NCBI taxonomy): Bacteria > Pseudomonadati > Thermodesulfobacteriota > Desulfovibrionia > Desulfovibrionales > Desulfovibrionaceae > Alkalidesulfovibrio > Alkalidesulfovibrio alkalitolerans. The sequence goes on along the minus strand of NZ_ATHI01000032.1, from coordinate 76,130 downwards.
AGATCGCTCCCGATCTGCGGCTTCCCTGGGGGGAGACGGCGACGGAGGCGCTCTCGCGCCTTGCACACAGGTGCGAAGGGCGGCGCATCTATCAGGAGCCTTGATTGTCATTTCCCCTCAAAGGGCGTAGGGAAAGCGAAAAAGAAAACGTCGGAGCCGAATGATGTGGAAATTGATAATTTTGCTGATTGCCGGATTCGTTCTTTATAAAATGTTCATGGGCGACAAGAAGAAAAAGGATCTGGACAAGAAGAAGGAAACCGAGAAAAAGGCCGCCACCGGCCAGATGGTCAAGGACCCCATCTGTGGGGCTTTCGTGCCTCTCGACGGCGACATCCGGGTGCGCGAGGGCGAGAACGTGCACCATTTCTGTAGCTACGACTGCCGCGACAAATTCATCAAGCGTCTTGAGGCCCTGCACGCCGAACCCAACCAGGATGAAAAGCAACAATGAAATTCTTCATCGATACCGCAAACCTGGAAGAGATTCGCAAAGCCAAGGAATATGGCCTCATCGACGGGGTGACCACTAACCCAACGCTTCTGGCTCGAGAGGGCGCGGACTGGAAGAAGCAGATGGAACTCATCTGCAAGGAAGTGGACGGCCCGGTCTCGCTTGAAGTCATCGGCCTCAAGGCCGATGGAATGATCGAAGAGGCCCGGGAACTGGTCAAGTACGGTCCCAATGTCGTGGTCAAAATCCCCATGACCATGGAAGGCATGAAGGCGGTTCGTCACTTGGCCGACATGGGTGTGCGAACCAACGTCACGGTCTGCTTCTCGGCTGCCCAGGCCCTTTTGGCCGCCAAGGCCGGCGCCGCCTACATCAGTCCCTTCATCGGTCGCCTGGACCATCTCTCGCAGCGAGGCATGGACTTGGTCGAAGAGATCGTGGCCATTTACGGCAACTACGACTTCGAGACCGAGGTTCTGGTGGCCTCGATCCGGCATCCGCTGCACGTCGTGGAAGCCGCTCTGGCTGGAGCTGACGTGGCCACCGTTCCCTTCAAGGTGCTCTTCGACCTCGCCAAGCACCCCATGACCGATCTTGGCATCGAGAGCTTCCTGACGGACTGGAAAAAGGTCTTTCCGGACGGGTAGGGCAAGAAGCCCCGCCCGGCAGAGCCAGCCGCACCGCGTGCAGGCTGTTGAAAAAGTCCCATTTGCTGCGTTGCTGCGAAAAGCTCAAATCCTCGCGTATTGCAAATACGCGTCGGCCTTGAGCTTTTCTTGCGCCTTGCATCTGGGCTTTTTGAACAGCCTGAAAAAAGGGGTTTGTCAACAATCTCAGGCCGGGGCGACCCGGCCTTTTCTTTTTCCTTTGCGCTGAAATTGCAGGGTTCGCTACGTCGAGCCGCATTTCTCCGTCGCATTCAGACAGGCTTTCTGCCTGAATCTTTCGTTTTAATATCCGTTGATGAAGCGTGAGGAGTGCGGCCGTGCCCATGAGCACGGCCTTTGTTCCGCGTCCGCCTTCCATGAATCGTCATCAGGAGAATCAGGGAACGAAGCTTTGGAAATTCAATAGTAATTCAAATTGAATGACAAAAAGACTCCATATCAATAGCTTGATAAGTCGTTAAAGTGGCAATCTGATTAGAACACCAAATGATCCCAAAAAGAAACATATTCATTCCTGGCTACTTAGAATAGCAAAGTCGGCCCCGTGTGTTAGTGTCTCATAATGTAAATTATGTTAACTTTAAAATATGATGAGATTCCCTTCCTGTCGTTTTGGCCTCTTCATGTGCTGGTCGGATTGGCTCTACTCATTCACATCTCACGATCATAAAGCAATTGTTCCAGCAATTTAGGTGCAGCCGCCTTTGATGTGCGCCAAAACGAACCGCCAAGCAGTTCGTCGCAACTCGCGTTTTTCAAGGCTGCCTCTTGAAAAACGCTTCAAAATCACGCTCGCGATCCGCCCGACACTCCAGGACAGTGATCCGCAAAGTCATGATTGCAAAACGTAGACGAAATAGCATACTTTTCATATCTTATTTGCCGCCACTCTTCCCAGCCGGGTCAAGGCCGCTTCGATCCGAGCGCTCCAAACCTTCAACCTCGTCTGCCCGGGCAATAGTTCGGGGCGGGTCAGCCCGTACGCCAAGACGCTCCCTGTCCCCGCGGCACTGGCTCCGAGAACCGGCGCCATGGGTAGACGAAGCGTTGCTTGTTTTTGCCCTTCGCCGCTGTTAGTTCCTGATGCGAGCCTATCCGCAACCATATGCCCCGGAGACCGCATGCACCTCAGCTCAACCCGCCTTGCAACCAGTGCGGCCCTACTTTTCGCCGCCGCCTTTCTCCTTATCCTGCTCCCGTGTTCTGCCTTTGCCAACCAGGACTTCATCCAGTGGTTGAGCAAGCACGGCATCCACGAAATCGTGGAACGGGAACTCGCCCAGGATGAGCAGACTCCGGAGATCGTGCTCGAACGCGCCAAGCTGCTTCTCGGTTCTGGGCAGTTAAAAGAAGCGTACACCATTCTACGCGATGCCGCTCCCTTTGCGGACGCCTCCCAGGAACGGGCACGCCTGCTTCTTTTCGCAGTTGCAGCCAGACGAGCGGGCTCGCTCTCCGAAGCCGTTTTCGCCTGGAGTCTTGCGCTCGGGGCTCCCCCAAACAAAGCCGACGCGGAAAATCTCAGGCAGGAGCCGGGGTTCCCGGACGCCTTCGAGGACGTCTGGCGGCAATGGTACTGGCAGTACACCCGTATGGTGGACCGTGATCTCGCCTTTGCCGTGCTCACACGTCTCAACGCCTCCTTGAACACGGGGCGCGCCGTCTGGCCGGGATCGCCTTTTTGGGATGCAGCGGCCGTGGCGCTCAGAGAAAGCCGAGACGTTCCCCGCTTGGTCGATCACCAGCCCGCCATGGGCGCGCGTTTGAGCGATGACGACCGCAAGGCGATTTCGTCTTTCCTGGGCTTTGCAGCCCTTGGCAGGTTACGCGAGGCGAGGGCCGCGTTGACGCCGGTGAGCGATCCCACGGTGCGACGGTTCTTCACCGACTTGGCGGACTCGCTCATCGCAAAAGCCCCTCGCTTCACCGCCGCTGCCTATTCCCAGGCCGGGTATCCCCTGGCTTCGGCCTTTGCAGACGGCATCGCCGCCGGTCTTGGCCCCTACTCTCCCGAGGCATGGCAGGTGCGCGAGCCACGGCTCGTGAACTGGCCGGAAATCCGTGGGAGATTGGCCGTGGCTACGCCGGAAAGCGCCATGGACATCATCGAACGCGAACTGGACAACGCCGGGCTCGACCCGCTGACCACGGAGCGTTTGCGGCATTTGGCCACGGCGCAGGCGCTTGCCGCTGGCGACTTGGAACGCGCCGCCGCGTATCTTGCAGAAGTGGACCAAAAGCGCCTCCCCCTCCCCCTCAAGCTTCACTTTAGTTTTTCATCCGGACAACACCCCCGCCTCCTCTTCGAGCAAAACGCCGAGGATTCAGGGTTTCTCGAACTTTCCTGCTGGCTTGCCGCCGCTGCTGGATATTCGGCCCTGGGGCGCGAAACCCTGCCCTTCTGGTCCGCGCTCGCACCGGATGACGTCGAGCTTGAAAGCGCATCACGCCCCCTGGACCAGGCCCTTTTGCTGGCCGGTTTCGACGCCGCCTTCGCCCGCGCCCCCTCCTCCACCTTGGCCAGGCGGGTGGGCTATCTGTTCCCCTTGAGCACCACCGGCGCGGCAGCCCTGGTCCTGCTCGCGAACGAGGCCGGATCGGCCGGAGCGGTCGAGGCTGCGGCGACCTATCTCGGCCGCCTCGACCCCGGCAAGCTGCACGGCCCGGTTCGCCTCGACTGGCTCAAGGCCAAGGGAGCGCTTGAAATCGAACTGGGGCTTGAACGAGAGGCCCTAGCCACCTACTCCACCCTGTATCGCGAAGACAGGGCACGCCTGCTGCCACTGCAACGGCTGAAGCTCGCGCTCTTGGCGCAACGCATGGGCAACCATGGGTTTGCCCGCGAGATCCTGGGGGAATTATGGAGTCACAAGGAAGCTCTAACCGAGGCCGAGCAGGCCGAGACGCTGTTCTGGTTGGCCGAAAGCGCCGAGGCCATGGGCGAGGACAACGAAGCCCTGCACGCCTATCTCCGGGTGGCCTGGGGATACCCGGCCCAGAACATATGGGCGGTCACGGCCATGTACCGGGCCGCTCTGATCCTAGAAAATTCGGGACGCGGAGAAGCGGCGCGCGGGCTGCTCAAAATCGTGATCGCCAACTCCGACCGCGCCAGCCAAAAGGAACAGGCCGAACAGCGCCTGAAGCAGATCGAAGAGCGCAGCCGCGCAGCCGCCAGATCAGGAGCGCGAAACGGCCAAAAGCGGCCAGAGGCCTTGTTCTGACGTAGCCGAAGGCGTTCGACTGGCGAAAAATCAGGAGGGAGACAGGGCGTCCTCTTCGGGAGGGCGGGTCTTCCAGCGGCGGTGCATCCAGAACCACTGTTCGGGAAAGCGGCGCACGTATCGCTCCACCGCCTCTGTGTAAAACGCCGCCGTGGCGGCGATCCGGGCGTCGCGGTCTCCCTGGAGCGTTTCAGTGTCCAAAGGCTCGTCGAAATGTTGCACGTAGCCATTGCCGGTCGATCTGACCAAAAAACCGGGAACCACCAGAGCGCCCGCGCGCACGGCCAGGAGCGCCGGCCCCACGTTCACGGCCGCGAGCCGCCCGAGGAACGGCAGGAAGACGGCCTCATCGCGGGTGCAGTTGTGATCCACCAGAAAAGCGGCCATGCCGCCCTTGCGCAGGGTGCGCAGCACGGGCATCACGGCCTGACGATGCGGAACCACGTCCACCTGTGGACGGGTGCGCAGCCGGGTCATGACTTCATGCAGAGCCCTGTCCTTAGGGCGGCGCACCACGATGACCTTGCGTTTGCCCGGATAGACGTTCAGCGATCCGGCCTGAAGCTCCCATGCGCCAAGATGCGCCGTGGCAAAGACCACGGGACGCGGCGTTTCGGCCAGAAACCGGACGCGTTCGGGATCCGCGAACGTCAGCCGTTCGCGGATGAAGCGCAGATCCATGCGCCGCGTAAGCATGATCTCGATAAAGGATCGGGCGTTGTGGCGAAAGCTCTCCCGGGCCAGACGCAACGCTTCGTCCGGCTCCACGCCGAGGCGTTCGGCGATGGCTGAGACGGCCAGGGCTCGGCGCGACGGAAGCATCCGCCACATGCCCCGGCCAAGAAGGTCACCGAGACGGGAGGCGCTCGCCACGTTCAGCTTTCCGCCGATCAGCGCCGCGAATTCGTAGAGCGCGTCGCGCACGTCAAAACCTCATGGCCGAGTACAGGCGCGCAAAAACCGCCCGGCTGTAGATGTGCATGCGCGTGGCGAACCAGGAGAGTCCCTTTGCGCGCCGCACCTCAAGGCGCGGCAGCCGCATGAGGTCCGTCCCAGGCGAAAGTGGCCCGCGTTCCAAGGTGAAGCAGAGGCGAATCCCGGCCTTGTGCGCAGCCCAAAGCCCTTCCGGCCGCCAAGCGCCCCAGGGCCAGGCCAAGGAACGCACCTCGCAGCCAAGCCTGGATTCCAGTTCATCCCGGCTTTTCAGAATATTTTCCTCAACCCTTGCTTTAAGTTCCTCGATCGTCTCCAGCCTCCCCTGCTCCTCGACTCGAATTGGCGCTGCCAGTTCCGGGGCGAGGCGTGGGAAGGTCTTCTGACCACGCCAAGGGGCATAGGCCCAGTGCGCCGGGACTTCGCCCGCCTGCGCCTCGCTCACCGGGGCCATACGGTGCGTCAGGGAGTGCGAGCCGACCTCGACCACCCCTTCCCGCTGCAATTCGGCGATCTCGGCCCAGGACATCCAGGCCGAGCGGTCACCCCGCAGGACAAAGGCCTCGTGCGCGGCATCGGCCATAATCGGCTCGCCGGTTCCCGGCTCATGGTCCTCGCGGATGCGGTTGGGCACGACGAAGGCCAGGCAGGAGAATCCATGGCGGCGCAGAATCGGCGCGGCACGGGTATAGAGGTCACGAAACCCGTCGTCGAAGGTCAAGAGAACCGAGGGCTCCCGAAGTGGCTCGCCGCGCAAAAAGGCCTCGACCCCGGCAAGGGTCAGACTGCGCACGCCGCGCGCGGCCAGCCAGTCCATCTGGGCGGCGAAGCTCTCTTCGGGAACCCCGTTGCCGCCGATGTTGTGGTAGCACAGCACCGGAACCGAGGACCGCCCAGGAGTGAACTCAGACAAGAGCGCCAAGGCGCTCCTCCAGGCGCGTGCATTCCTCGGCCATGGCCGCGGCGTCGAGTTTCCCTTCCTTGGGAGCGTAGGCCTCGCCGAAATGTATGGTCACGCGCGAGAACGGCAGCGGGAGCTGAAAACGGTCCCAGGATTTCGTGAAGACGAAGCGGGTATGCATGACGAGCCGCACCGGGACGATGAGTCCCCCGACCTTCGAGGCGATGTAGATGGCCCCTTCCTTGGGCTTGTGACGCGGTCCCTTTGGTCCGTCCACGGTGATCACCGCATCGCGCCCGTCGTCACGCATGAGTTGAATCGCCTCGCGCATGGCCTGAAGACCACCCCGACGGCTCGAACCGCGCGCTGTGGCATACCCCAGGCGGTTGATGATCTGGGCCAGGAACTCACCATCCCTGCTCTGGCTGACCACGGTCACGAGACGATGCTGTTGGCGGATGCCGAGTCCGGTCAGAGCGAAAAGCTCGTCGTGCCACAGGCAATAGACGAGTCTCTTTCCCTGGGCTTGGTGGGCGGCCAACGCCTCCTGGCCGATCGGCTCGTAGCGGAGCGTGGCGCACCACAAACGGTACACCCAAGCGATCAGCCTGCCGAGCAGCTTCGGATCGAGCTTGACGGCCACGGCGCTAACCCAACGCCGCCTGGACGGCTTGGTCGCAGGTCCTGGGACCGTCTTCGGTCATATCCATAAATTGCATGGAATACAGTCGCCGGTACAGAGGGCACGATGCAAGAAGCTCGTCGTGGCGCCCCTCGGCGATGACCCTGCCCTTCTCCATCACCAGGATGCGGTCCGCGCCGAGCACGGTGGACAGGCGGTGCGCGATGACGATGCTAGTCCGGTTCCGCATAAGGTTTTCCAGAGCCTTCTGCACGATGCGTTCGGACTCGGTGTCCAGGGCGCTAGTGGCCTCGTCAAGAATGAGCAACGGCGGATTCTTGAGCAGGGCCCGGGCGATGGTCAGCCGCTGCTTCTGACCGCCAGAGAGCTTGACGCCTCGCTCGCCGATGATTGTTTCGTACCCCTGCTGCAGTTGCAGAATGAATTCGTGGGCATAGGCCGCCTTGGCCGCCTCCTGGACTTTGTCCATGTCCAGCGCCTCGCGGCCGTAAGCGATGTTTTCGGCCACCGAGGTGTTGAAAAGGAAGGTGTCCTGCGAAACCATGCCGATGTTCAGCCGCAGACTGTCGAGGGTGAACTCGTCCAGCGCGTGGCCGTTGAGCATGATCGTACCGCCGCTGGGCAGGTAAAAGCGGGGGATAAGGTGCACGAGGGTCGATTTTCCGGAGCCCGACGGGCCAACCAGGGCCAGCGTCTCCCCCGCGCGCACGGTGAACGAGACCTTGTCGAGCGCGGGCCCGTCGCAACCGGGATACTGGAAGGTCACGTTTTCGAAACGCAGTTCCTGCAGCGGTCCGGAAAAGACGCGCGTGCCATCGCGCTCGACGCTGATCTCCGGGGAATCAAGAATTTCGAAGACGCGCTCGGCTCCGGCCAGGGCACGCTGGATCTCCTTGTTCGACTCGCTCATCTTCTTGATGGGCTCATAGAGCATGATTAGCCCGGCGCAAAAGGAGAAGAAGGTGCCGGGAGTCGATTCACCGCTGATGACCTGCATGCCACCGTAGAAGATGACCAGGCCGATGCCTAGCGCGCCGACGAGCTCCATGATCGGCGAGGAAAGCTCGTTGTAGATCATCTCCTTTCGGAAGATGCGGATCAGGCGTCCGTTTTCCTGCTCGAACCGTCCCTTCTCCCGATCCTCGTTGGCAAAGGCCTTGACCACCCGGATGCCACTGAAAGATTCCTGGAGAAACACGGAAATGTCGGCCAGCTTGACTTGGTTCTTGCGGCTCAACCCCCTGAGTTTTTTTCCGAAATACACGAAGGGGTAGAAGGCCAGCGGCAGGACGAGCACGGCCCAAAAGGCAAGGAAGGCGTTCTGATAAAATACCACGCCGATGAGAAAAAGCATGGTCAACGCCTGGCGGACGATCATGACCACGGCGGGCATGGAGTTACGGATGGACATCACGTCGTAGATGATGCGCGACATGAGCATGCCCACCTGGTTGTCCTCGAAGAAGCGAAGCGGCAGACGGACCATCTTGGCGTAAAGCTCCCGCCTGATCTGTTCCAAAACTTCGAGTCCGCAAGACTGCATGATGTAGTTTTGCAGAAAGCGCCCCAGTCCCTTGGCCGCGATGACGAGCACGAAAAGCGGTGGCAGAAAATACAGCGCCTGACTTTGCTTGTTGATGAATATTTCGTCCAGGGCAGGTTTGACGAGATAGGCGGCCGCTCCGGTAGCCGCCGCGACGACCCCCATGCATGCGAAGGCCAGGACGATGCGCCAGGTGTAAGGTTTGAAGTACCGGAGACAGCGTTTGAGGAGGTACCAGTTTTGAAGATGGGGCTTTTTTTCTTCCACCAGGGGAAATCCTTCGTGAGAGTGCTTTGCGTCGGTGCGTCGGGGGCGGAGATACTGCGCATCCATCCGCTTGGCAAGCGTCATGGAGCGAGACGTTCCATGTACGCTCCTATCCATCTTGGCAAGGCGATAGGTTTAATCTATTTGACCAGTCGCCCTGGCTGTGGTTCCACGAAATGTGCCACATCCCAATCACCCAGACAGGAGATGCATCATGCCTGAATTCGACCTGGACTGCCAGGGGCTTCCCTGCCCCGAACCCGTGTTGCGCTGCAAGCAGTGCATCGAAAAGGACGAGCCCGAGGGGATCAGGGTGACAGTGGACAACGAAGCAGCCGTGCAGAACGTGAGCCGCTTTCTGGCCGCGAAGGGCTACGCGGTGGCCGTGGACGCTCTGGGCTCGGGCTGGCTCATCGTGGGCTCGCGCGGCTCCGACGCCAAGCCCTGCGACTGCGAGGTCATGGGCCAGGATGAAATCGCGGCCCACGCCGCCCCGCTCGCCCGCTCGGTGACCGTCTTCGTCACCGCCGACACCATCGGCCGCGGCGATGACGAACTCGGCGGCAAGTTGATGCTGAATTTCCTGGCCACGCTCAACGAGATGGGCGACGAGTTGTGGCGCATCGTGCTGGTCAACGGCGGGGTCAAGCTGGCCTGCGCGGGGCACCCGTGCCTCGAAAAGCTCAATATCCTGGCCAATCGCGGCGTGTCCATCCTGGTTTGCGGCACCTGCCTCGACTTCTACGGCCTGCTCGACAAACGCCAGGTGGGCGAGACGACCAACATGCTCGACGTAGTCACGAGCCTGCAACTGGCCGCCAAGGTCATTCAGGTCTGAGATGCCCGCTCCCCGCGAACCGGCCAAGCGCGGCCGCGCGGCCGACAATGAGGATGGCTCGACCGCGTTGCGGCTGAACAAGGCCCTGGCCCAGGCCGGGGTCTGTTCGCGCCGCGCGGCCGACGACCTGATCTTCGCGGGCCGCGTGACCGTGAACGGCGAGACCGTGACCGAGCCCGGCCGCCGCGTCGATCCCGGCACGGACCGCGTGGCGGTAGACGGCCGTCCGCTGGCCGCACCGCCGCCGCGCCACGTCTACGTTCTTCTGCACAAGCCAGTGGGCGTGGTGACCACCCTTTCCGACCCCGAGGGACGACCCACAGTGCTTGCCCTGCTTCCCGCGAGCATGCGCAAGCGCCGGATCGTGCCCGTGGGGCGGCTCGACGTCATGTCCGAAGGGCTTTTGCTCCTGACTGACGACGGGGAACTGGTCAACCGCATGACCCATCCCCGCCACCACGTGCCCAAGACCTACGCCCTGACCGTGCGTGGGGCGGTGGACGAGGCGGCGCTTGGGACCATGCGCAGGGGCATGCGTCTGGCCGAAGGCGAAAAGCTCGCGCCCGTCGAGGCCAGGATCGTCGGTCGCACGCGAGAATCCACACTGCTCGAACTGGTGCTCAGGCAGGGGGTGAACCGTCAGATACGGCGCATGTGTCGCGATTTGGGCCTGACCGTGCAAAAACTCAAACGCACGGCCATCGGGCCGCTCGCGCTCGGCGACCTCGGCCCTGGCAAAGCTCGCGAACTCACCAGGGGCGAAATCGGCCGCCTGCGCTCGGCGCTCGGCCTTACTGCCTGACGGTGTTGTCCTGCACGGTCACGCCCGAGGGCGGAGTGAATGTGAAAAGATCGGAGGAAAGCCTCGGGTTGAGCACCAGATTATCCAGCCCGACCCGGTTCGCATTGCCGTAAAAATCGATCAACAGGATGCTCTTCAGCATGTTCGTGGCCGGATCGACCCAAACGAAGGCCTGGACAAGCGACGGCTCCGGTTCCTTCGGAGTCAAGGCGAGCTTGGTCAATCCGGCCTCGCTGCCCTGTTCCTCGACGATGAAGTCCTCGTCCAGGCGCGCCTGGCCGGAGATGAAGCGGATCATGGTCTTGGAGCCCAGGACCGTGGCCAGCGGATTCTTGATGGCCGTCTTCTCGGCAGGCACGTAGTTCCAGACCGCGTCGCTGCCCACGACGAGCAGTTCCTTTTCCGGGGTCACGGTCTCCCAACGAATCAAGGACGGCTTCAGGTAGGCGATGGAGCCCTCACGCTCCTCAACCCGCCCCGTGGTGGCGTTCTTGAGTTGCTGCAGAAAGTCGGCCTGGAACGAATCGAGCGATTCGTACTGCCGCTGGATGGCGGCAGTGACCGACTCGGCCTTGACCGGAGCCCCCGCGAGGAGCACAAGGAAAATAAGCGAAAAAAAGGCGGCGATCCGCGAAATTATCATAGTTTTGTCTCTCTCTTCGTGTTCCATGGAATTGACACGGAAGGAATGCTAACCGTGCCCTGGAAAAAAGCAAGGGGAGCGAAATGGCCGCGCAGAACCTGACCAATCTCGAACGCAGGATCATCGAGGCCAAAGCCTTGTCATCGGTCTTTGATATCCTGTGCGCGCGCCTGGACCGGGAACAGGCTCTGTCCGTGATCTGCGAATCCACGAAGCGAAGCGCATTCGATTTCGGTGCGGCTTACGCCAGGACCGCTCCCGATGGACCGAGCCTGGAACATTTCGCCACGATTCTTGATTTCTGGAGTGCGGGCGACGCGCTGCGCATCGCTCAAGTTAAACTTGAAGAAAAATCCTTCTCCTTCAAGGTCACCCGGTGCGTCTACGTGGAGCGCTACCGCGAGATGGGCCTTGCGGACGATCTCATCTACTGCCTGTCCTGCGCCCGCGACGGCGCTTTCGCCCAGGCCTACTCTCCCTGCCTCTCCATGGAGCGCACGCAGACCATCAGCCGTGGCGCTCCTTCGTGCGTATTTCGCTTCACCTGGCGGACCTGAGGGAAATCCCGCATTATTCCCGGCCTCGCAGCACGGCGCGGGGCTTTGCGCCTTCCTGGGGACCGAGCATGCCATCGAGTTCCATCTGCTCGATGAAGCGGGCCGCACGGTTGAAGCCGATGCGGAAACGCCGCTGGAGCAGTGAAATGGAGGCCTTTCCCTGGGCCGAAACGAACTCCACGGCCTCCCTGTACATGGGGTCTGCATCCATAGCCCCTGGTTCGCCCTCCACGGCCTCCCCGGCCTGCTCCTGCGCCCAGGCCTCGAAATCCACCTCGAAGCTCTGCGGGCACTGCGCACGCCAATGGTCCACCACGCGCGCGATGTCCTCCTCGTCCACGTAAGCGCCGTGCACGCGCACCACCTTGCCGCCGCTGGGCTTGAAAAGGCTGTCGCCCCTGCCCAGGAGCCGTTCGGCCCCGCCCATGTCCAGGATGGTCCGCGAGTCGTGTTTGCTCGTGACCTGAAAAGACAGGCGCGTGGGGAAGTTGGCCTTGATGAGGCCCGTGACCACGTCCACGCTGGGCCGCTGCGTGGCCAGGATGAGATGGATTCCGGCCGCCCTGGCGAGCTGGGCCAGGCGCACGATGCTCATCTCGGCTTCCTTGCCTGCGGTCATCATCAAGTCGGCAAGCTCGTCGATGATGATAACCAGATATGGAATGGGAGCGAGTTCGGCCAGTTGGGGCTTGGCTTCGATGTCCGCCTGGGGGAGTTTCTGGTTGTAGCTCTCGATGTTCCGCACGCCCAGAAGAGCCATGGCCTGATACCGGCGGTCCATCTCGGCCACGGCCCACTCCAGGGCGCTTTTGGCCAGGGGCATCTCTGTGACCACCGGATGCACCAGATGCGGCAGGTCGGCATAGACGGAAAGCTCGATGCGCTTGGGGTCCACGAGCAGGAGCTTCACCTCGTCGGGCGTGGCCTTGTAGAGAAGGGAGAGCAGGATCGTGTTCAGGCTCACGGACTTGCCCGCGCCCGTGGCGCCCGCCACGAGCAGGTGGGGCATGCGCGCGAGGTCGGCCACGTAGGCCCGGCCCTGGATGTCCTTGCCCAGGGCCAGGGCGAGCTTGGAGGGCGCGCCCTTGAAGGCCTCGGACTCGAATATCTCGCGCAGGGCCACTCCCTCGCGCGTCTCGTTGGGGATTTCCACGCCCACGGCGTCCGAACCGGGAATGGCGTCGATGCGCACGGCCAGGGCCTTCATGGCCAGGGCCAGATCGTCGGCCAGCCCCGCGATGCGGCTGATCTTGGTGCCGGGCGCGGGCTTGACCTCGAACATGGTCACCACGGGGCCGGGCTTGATGGCCGTGACATCGCCCTTGACTCCGAAGTCGGACAGGCAGCTCACCAGATCGAGCGCCATGGCCTTCAGGCGTTCCTTGTCCAAGGGGGAACGCGTCTGCACGACCGGGCTCAGCAGGTCGATGCGCGGAAGCGCAGGAGTCCTGGCCGGGCGTGACTTCGAAGGCCTGGACTTCGCCTTGACGGCCGCAGGCGCGGACGCGTCGGAAGCCTCCCTGGGCTCTTCAACGAAGTCTTCGAAGGCAAAATCGTCTGCAACGGATTCAATAGAGGGTGCTTCCTCGTTCTCGAAGGCAAAACTTGGCTCCTCCATCTTCTCCTCGTCGCGTTCGCGCCCGAACAGCGAAGGGAAGGAAAAAAGGTCGTCGCCACCACGGGAAGAACCGCCCTCGCCCGATGGAACGCGCGAAACCTCGCGCGCCGTGCGGCCCAAAAGCCCGGGCGCATCGAATACCACTGGGGTGTCGGCCTCCGGAGGCGGCGGGATGCCTGTCACGCGCCTGCCGCCCACGGGCGCGACGTCGATGGTCTCGTCGTCGTCTGACGCGAGGGGCTTTCGCCCCTTGCGCACGCTTCGCTCCTTGGGGCTTTGAGCCGCGCCTTGCATATTGTCGCGCAGCCTTCGCAAGGCGTTCGACCAGGACACCCCGATGGCCAGTTGCAGGCCGAAAAGAAAAAGGAAAAGCCAGACGAGTCCAGCACCCAAGGGGCGCAAAAGCGTCTGCGAAACGCCGAACAGCAGCGTGCCGAACAGACCACCCCCGACCACGCCGCCAAGGGCCAGGGAGGCCTTGAACGTGGCCGACTCGGCCCAGGTCATGACGCTCACGGTCACGAGAACGATGCCCACCCAGCGCCACCAGGCGAGGGAGACCCGTTCCGTGAGGCTGGCGGCCGCGAAGTAAAGGAAAAGAAGCGGCCAAAACCACGCGGCCACGCCGAAAAAGTCCACGAGCAAACCTGAGGCGTAGGCTCCGACGAGCCCCGCCATGTTGCCAAGCTCATGCCCTTGGCTAACGACGCGGTTGATGCTCGGGTCCAGGTGCGAGTAGCTGGCCAGGGCGAGCCCCAGGAAGGCCGCCACGAAAAGGGCGGCCAGGGCCAGCAGTTCGCGCAGGAAAGTGCGTCCCTGCGTAGCCCTACCCTCCTACGCCCGGCTGATGTATTCGCCGCTGCGGGTGTCGACCTTGATCTGTTCGCCTTCGTTGATGAACAAAGGCACCTGGACCACGATGCCCGTATTGAGGGTTGCGGCCTTAGTGGTGTTGCCCACGCGGTCGCCCTGCACGCCGGGTTCGGTCTGGACGATTTCGAAGACCAGGCTCGGCGGCAGGTTCAGGTCGATGACCTGGCCGTTGTAGAGCAGCACCTGGATCTCCATGCCGTCGGTGAGATAGCCGGATTTTTCGGAGAGCACGTCGCCCGCCACGTGGATCTGCTCATAGGAGGACATGTCCATGAAGACCAAGTCCGTTCCCTCGCGGTAGAGAAACTGCATGTCCTGGGTCACGAGGTCGGGCTTGGCCACTTTCTCGCCGGAACGGAAGGTGTGGTCCACGACGCGGCCGTTGAGAACGTTGCGCAGCTTGGTGCGGACGATGGCCCCGCCCTTGCCGGGCTTGTAGTGCTGCGACTCCACGATCTCGTAGGGAATGCCGTCCATCTCGATCTTCAGGCCGCGACGAAAGTCGGTGGTTGAATACATGTATCCTCCGATACTGGATTAATCTTAGGTTTTCTCGATATGGAGCAAAAGTGCCTGCACGCCCAGGGCATAGCTCGTCAGGCCGAACCCGGAGATCACGCCGATGCAGTGCTTACCGATGTGGCTCTTCTGCCGCAAAGGCTCGTCGATACGGGCCAGGACGTTGGAAAGATGGACCTCGACACAGGGCAGCCCGATCCAGGCCAGACAGTCGGCCAGGGCCAGACTCGTATGGGTGTAGGCCCCGGCGTTGAGCACGATCCCGTGCGCGCCCTCCTCCCTGGCCTTTTCCAGATAATCGATGAGGGCTCCCTCGCCGTTGCTCTGGAAGACTGTCATTCGGACATCGGCAGAGTGCGGTCCGAGCAGCTTCGCCACGAGTTCCGGCAGGGCCTGCATGCCTTGGCTGCCGTAGATCTCGGGCTGCCGAACGCCCAGATGGCCGAGATTGGGGCCGTTCACGATGCGAATGTCGTATGTCGTCACGGGGAAACGTCCTGCCGTCCTGGCTTGACTGAAGCGCGGAAAAACACCACAAGTTCAAATCCGGCCGCGCGCCACTGGCCATGTACCAACCCTTACCCGAATATTCAAGATGCAGCCGAGCCTGGAACTCATCGCCACCATCTACACGCCCGAGCAGCTTGCCACCGCGCCGCTCGACGCGCCGCAGATCGCCCTTGCCGGACGCAGCAACGTGGGCAAGTCCTCGCTCGTGAACCGGCTCGCGGGATCGAAGAAGCTCGCCAAGACGAGCTCCACGCCTGGCAAGACGCGCAGCATCAACTTCTACCGCGTGCATCCGGCCGGGTATCACCTCGTGGACCTGCCCGGCTACGGCTACGCGCGCATCTCCAAGGCCGAACGCGCCAAGTGGGGCGAACTGATCGAGGCCTATCTGCGCAAGGCCTCGGGCCTTCGAGCCGTGGCCGTGCTCCTGGACAGTCGCCTCGACCCGCAGCACCTGGACATCGACATGGTGTCCTGGCTCAGGCAGGCGGGAACCCCGGCCCTGGCCGTGCTGACCAAGGCGGACAAGTGCACGCAGCGCGACCTCTCACGCCGCCAAGCGCAGTGGCGCGACCTGATGCGCACTCCCGCCCCTCCCCTGCTCTTCTCCTCGGCCACGGGCAAGGGCCTTGCCGGATTGTGGCACGCCCTGGACAAGGCCGCCCTCGGAAACGCCGCGCCATCCTCCGATACTTCCGCCCAGGATTGATTTCCTTCGGATTGCGTGGCCGGAATCCCAGGCCTGGGTCTGGGCGAGGCTAGTGTTTCGACGTGACCCAGACAAGCCGTGAAACAGAGGCCAGCGAGACGATCACGTTACCTGCCCACGCGCCGACGATGGGCGAAACCATGCCCGTCGCGCCCATGGTGGCGCCCATGACCATCAGCCCGTAGAAGGCGAAGGTGGCGACCAGCGAAACAGTGATGTTGACGTAGATGTTGGCTCGGTAGCTGCTCACTGCCATGGCCAAAAGCGCCATGGAGAGAATCGAGAAGGCATAGGCCCACTTCTCCCAATAGGCGGTGCGCAGCGCCTCCACGTTGGAGCCGGTCCTGCGCAGGCTCTCGATGGCCGAGCCGAGCTGCCAGACCGGCAGTTCCGTGGGTTTTGCGGCCGGACCGACCACGGCGAACGCCTGCAAGTCCTGCTCGATGTGCAGATGCAGGGTCGGGGTATGTCTGGTTTCGAAACGCGCCGAGGAGACCGACTGGGCGTCATAGAGCGTCCAGCCAGCGCGTCCAGCGCTGAAACGCGGTGCCGTGATCGTCCAGACGAGGCTTTGGTGATCCTCGGACAACTGCCAGATGTTGATGCGCGTGCCCTCTCCACGGCCCACGTCGGCCTCGCGAAAGAAGACGATGAAGCGGTCGTCGCGAAACCAGATGTCGTGAATCGTTTCGCGATCGACCTGCCGCTCGCGCACGTCCTCGGCCCAGATGCGGCTCGATGTCCTTTCTCCCAGGACTCCGAAATGCTGTGAGAATCCCAGTTGAATGCCAGACCAGACAATGGCGTAAATCACGAAGAAGACGGCCAGACGGCCGTAAGAGACACCGCCCGTCTGCAAGGCCAGAAGCTCGCGGCTGCGCTCCATCACCGAAAGCTGCACAACCATGGCGATGAGAAAGACCGCGGGCATGATCTGAGAAATGATGAGCGGCACCTTGGCACCGAAATAGAGCAGGATGATGTCGATTCCCAGCCCCGCGTTGATGAACTGATCGAGCCTGTCGAACATGTCCGACAAAAGATAGATGAATACGCCAAGCCCCATGCAAACGATCATGAGGAACAGGTTGTTGCGCAAAAGATAGCGGCCGAGCGTGGTCAGCATGTCGAGGCCGCCTTGCGCCTGAAGCGGATGTGAGAGAGTCGTTCGAAAATGTGCGGAAAACGTTCCTTGCCTGCCATGTTGATGCCCGCCACGGCCATAAACGCAAACAAGGCGTTAGGTATCCACAGGCCGATCCTGGGATCGAGCGTGTCCGTCTCTCCCAGGGAGAAGCCGATGGAAAGCATGGTGTAGTAGACCAGGAAACACCCCAAGGCCAGAACCAGCCCCAGATGCTGCTTGAGCCCCTGAAAAGAAAAGGCGAAAGGTAGTGCGAACATGCCCAGGACCATGCAGGCCGCGGGCAAGGCGTAGCGCTTTTGGATTTCCACCTTAAGCTTCTTGAGGAACACTCCGTCCCACAACTCCGCAGTGGCTGGATCGTTTTCGAGTTCGCGCAGTTTGTTAAGCGACATCTCCTTTGGCCGGTCCGAACCGAGCCTGAAGCCGCCCATGAGCCGCGTGAGGTCGAGCCGTACAGCGTAGCTGTCAAAGCCGAGCACATCGAGCTTACCGTCGCTTTGCCGGTAAATGTGGCCATCGTTCAGCAGAAAAATGATCTGTCCCTGCTCCGTGTCCGTGGCCACCTTGCCGCGCGGGGCCACGATGGTTGCGGGCACTGAGGGTTTGGTCTCGTCGCGCACGAAGACGTTGCCGAGGTTCGCCCCGCCCGGCTCGACCTGCTGAGCGAAGAGCGTGAGTCCCGGAAATTCCTTGTTGAAAACGCCCGGCTGGAGCACGAGTTTGGTGCGCGAGCTGGCGTGTTCAAGAACCGTGGCCTTGAAGTTGTCCATGCCCCAGGAAACACCCCAGAACGAAACCCCGACGTTGCCCAGGGTCACGAGGGCGCAAAAAAGCAACGGCGCGGCCAGCAATTGATTCAGGCTCACGCCTCCGGCCTTGAGCGCGAGTAGTTCGTTGTCCGTGCTCATGCGCAGAAAGGTGAGAAAAACCGCGAGCATGCAGGAGATGGGCAGGAGCAGGAGCAGGAAAAAGGGCGTGAGATAGACAAACAGTTCCACGATCTCCACGAGACCGAGGTTCTGCGACAGGAAAAGCTCCTTGAGTTGGAGCATGCGGCCGATGAGGATCAGGCCGAGCAGCGCTCCAAGGCACAAGAGGAAGGAAACGGCAAGCTCCTTGAAGATCTGCCGATGTATCTGTCTGAATCCGAACACGTACCGTCAGCCGGCGACATCTTTCTGCTTGCGCAGGTCGTTTTTGTAAAAGCGTTCGAGGAACTGAGCATCCAATGGACCAAGATTAAATCGCATCGCGGCCTCGTCAATGAGTTTGCGAAGCGGCTTGCCATCACGCAGGCCGCACGATATCCAGTCTATCGCCTTACGGTGTAGTTCGGATGCTGGAATGATGGTCGCCATGGGTAGTCCTCCTGGAGCGACGTGATCTCCTCGCTCCGGGGCCACAGGTACACCACCTGGGTCCGGTCCGCAACACACGCCAAGGCGAACGCAAACGACCGCAAAGGGGTTTTCATGTCGTCTCTCGCCTCGGCTGCGGTGCTGGGCGTGGTGGAAGGACTCACCGAGTTCCTGCCCGTCTCCAGCACCGGCCATCTGATCCTGACCAGTTCCCTTCTCGGCCTCTCCGGACAAAAGATCGACGCCTTCAACGTCATCATCCAACTCGGCGCCATCCTGGCCGTGGTGGTCATCTACCGCGACCGCTTCCTGGGGCTGATCCGTCCCGAGGAAGGGCGCAGGTTCTCGGGCCTTTACGGCATCAAGCTCTTAATCATCACCTCGCTGCCCGCCTCTGCTCTGGGACTCATCGCCAACGACTTCATCGAGCAGGCACTCTTCAACCCGCGCACAGTGGCCATAGCCCTGGCCGTGGGAGCCCTGCTCATCCTCTTCATGGAGTCACGCAACAAGGCGCCCCGCGTGCGTTCCATCGACGAGATGACGCCGGGCCTCGCCCTCGGGGTGGGGCTTTTCCAATGTCTGGCGCTGTGGCCCGGTTTCTCGCGCTCGGCCGCAACCATCATGGGCGGCATGTTTTGCGGCGCGGGCCGCACCGTAGCCGCCGAGTACTCGTTCATCGCGGCGGTGCCCATCATGTGCGCGGCCACGGGCTACAAGCTGCTGAGCACCTGGAGCCTGTACACGTCCGACGACCTTCTGTTCCTGGCCGTGGGGTTCGTAGTCTCCTTTCTGGCCGCCTGGGCCGCGGTGAAGACCTTCATCGCACTGTTGCAGCGCTTCACGCTTCGCCCCTTCGCCTGGTACCGGCTGGCCCTGGCTCCGTTCGTGCTGTTCTTCTGGCCGGCGTGGGCCAGTTGAAATTTTCTGCCTCGATCCCCTTGCCAAGCGATGCGTTAGGAGCTATGAAGCCTCTCCCACGCGTGGCTAGGTAGCTCAGTTGGTTAGAGCATGCGGTTCATACCCGCAGTGTCGGGGGTTCAAGTCCCTCCCTAGCTACCACGAGAACGATACGACGGGCCGGGAAACCGGCCCGTCTTTTTTGGGACTTCGGGCCTTGGACGCCTTGCCAGGACCGAGAAGCGCATTATAGTATTTGGACTGCTCTTTGAACGCGTACGCGTCCATGTGGGGGCGCACCGGTTTCGACGGGGATAGTCGAGGTCGGAGTTGCAGGTCGAGGCGCCGCTGGCCTCGTAAAAAGCGGCACAACCAATAGTTGCCAAGAACGACTACGATTACGCTCTGGCCGCCTAAATAACGGTCACGTCGAAGCGGTGGACGTCAGATAAACCGTGACGGCGAAAACTTATCTGGCTGGCGTCGTTGGTCGGTCCGTTGCCGACGATGCGAGAAAACAGACGGTCTTGGTTTTCCGGCTGCCGTGAGTGGGGGCAATCCGGAAAATGACGACGAAACTCATTCTAAACCTGTAGATGCTCCGTGCCGAGCGTTCTCGGACGCGGGTTCAATTCCCGCCGCCTCCACCATCAGAAAATCCAAAGAAGTACAGATAAGGCCAAAAGACCCCGGAAATCCGGGGTTTTTTGTTGGTGACAGTCCGTCAAAGTCCAGACTGGTCTATTGACATCCGGGCGCAGATTGGGGCAACTTTTGGGGCAACAGGAGAACCGAGCAAATGAGTGTTCCCCAAAAGCTCTCGGAAGCGTTGGTAGCCAAGGCAAATCTGGATTCGCTGCCCGGAAAGTTCTTCGACGGCGGCGGCCTGTTCTGCATGAACCTGCCATCTGGGCGCATGGTCTGGCGGCTCAAGTACAGATTTCAGGGACGGGAGAAGCAAATCTCCCTTGGATGGTATCCCGAGGTCAGCTTGCAGGAGGCGAGGTCACGCCGCGACGAGGCTCGCGCATTGTTGGGTCTGGGCCTTGACCCGTCCACCAAACGGAGGGACGCGGGCGCGGCCACCGGGGAAGGCCCGCTAGACGAGTCCGCCATAGCCGCCGCCGTGCTCTTGGCCGATGGGAGCATTGTCATACGGAAAGACGGCGCGGCCCTGCGCGTGACGCCCGATGAAGCGGCAACCCTTCACAGCCTCTTGGGCAAACTTCTGGGGAGGTGACGCCATGCCCCTGACCAACACCGCCTGCAAGAGCGCCAAGCCCGGCCCCAAGGCCCGCCGCCTGTTCGATGAGCGGGGCCTGTATCTGGAAATTTCCCCCGCCGGTGGCAAGTGGTGGCGCTTCAAGTACCGCTTCGAGGGCAGGGAAAAACGACTCTCTCTTGGTGTCTATCCCGAAGTGCCCCTTGCCGAGGCCCGCGAAAAGCGCGACGTGGCACGCAAGCTGATTGCCCAGGGCATCGACCCCGCCGCTGTCCGCAAGGCCGAGAAGTCCGAGAGCGTCGAGCAGACCAACACCTTCGAGGCCGTGGCCCGCGAGTGGCACGCCAAGTTTTCCCCCTCCTGGGTCGTTTCCCATTCCGGCCGCATCCTGCGCCGCCTCGAAAAAGACGTGTTCCCCTGGATCGGCTCCCGGCCCATCCGCGAGATCATGGCCCCCGAGCTTCTGGAAACCCTGCGGCGGATCGAGGCCAGGGGAGCCCTGGAAACGGCGCACAGGGCCTTGCAAAACTGCGGGCAAGTCTTTCGCTATGCCGTGGCCACCGGCCGGGCAGACCGCGACCCCTCCGGCGACCTGCGCGGGGCACTGCCCCCGCCCAACAAGAAGCATCACGCCAGCCTTACCGACCCCAAGGACATAGCCGCCCTGCTCCGCTCCCTCGACAGCTATTCGGGCCACCACGTCACGCGCTGCGCTCTCAAGCTCGCGCCGCTGGTCTTCGTGCGGCCCGGCGAGCTTCGCCATGCCGAATGGTCGGAGATCGACTTCGAGGCCGCAGAGTGGCGCATCCCGTCCCTGAAGATGAAGGCGAGAGAGAAGCACATCGTTCCCCTCTCGCGCCAAGCGGTGGCCGTCCTGCGCGAGATACAGCCCCTTACCGGGGCGGGCCGATACGTCTTCCCGAGCGCGAGAAGCAAGGCACGGCCCATGTCCGAAAACGCCGTTACGGCCGCGCTGCGGCGCATGGGCTACACCTCGGACGAGATGACCGGCCATGGCTTCCGTTCCCTGGCCTGCTCCGCGCTCAACGAAGCGGGCTGGCACAAGGACGCCATCGAACGCCAGATGGCCCACGCCGAGCGCAACAGCGTGCGGGCCGCGTACAACTTCGCGGAGCACCTGCCCGAGCGCCGCCGCATGATGCAGGCCTGGGCGGATTTTCTGGACGAGCTCAAGGCCGGGGGCAAGGTCATTCCATTGCACCGGGAGCAGGCAGGATAGAGCTTTCCCGCGCCCTAGCCGTGGGCTGATCCCCTGCGGCGAAAACCGGCACTCCCACCGGCGGGCGCGGGATTCATGGGAGGCAAGCCACGGGAGGGCTTGAAATGGTTGATCTGGCTGACGCTGACCTTGAGGCCAAAATTCACCTGCGAAGATGGGCAGAGGTGGCCGAGGCGCTACGCGAGCGGAAAAGCCCATTACCCCCCAACATCTGCGCCATACTGGCGGACAAGCTCGATCCGGACCGCAGGGACAAAAGAGGCCGCCGTGCCGCGCCGTGGGAAACGGCTTGGCGGGATCGCCTCTTGTGTGTGGCCCTGGGCATGGCCCGCGCCACCATCGGGACGCCGGGAGGGCCGATTAACGAGGACGACGCACGGGACCAAGTTTGCCGCGCTCTGGGCGCATCTGATAGCACCCTCCGCAAGGCCCTACAGTGTTTCCCAGGTGTCGCCGAAGAACATGCCAAAATTGCGCGGGAGGTGCTGAAAGAGTAGTGTAATCAAATCCGTATTTCTTTGGCTTTAACATCAGTGCTGGTCCAGCCATGCTTGCCTCAACCAAGGAGGTCCAAGCATGGACACGACGAATCATCCCAGCCCCGCCCGCCTTCTCCGCCTGCCGGAAGTTTTGGCCCGCGTCCCGGTCGGCAAGTCCACCATCTGGCTGTGGGTGAAGCAGAACCGCTTCCCTGCTCCGGTCAAGATCGGCCCGCGCACGACGGCTTGGCGCGAGGACGACGTGCGCCGATTCATCGAAGAAGCCGGTCAACAGGCCGCCTAATATGAGCGCCGCCGATACCTGGGCCGAGTACGCGGAGATCGCGCCGCGCGAAGAGGCCCCGCCCGCAGAAGGACCGCCGCCGGTCATCGACCTGGACGAAATCCGACGTCAAGTCGAGGCGCGGGCCGAGACGTTCCGCGCTGCCGAGAAGCCCCAGGAACAACCCGGCCCGGCTGCGGTCCCTACGTTCCGCTTCGTGGGCCTGGACGAAATGTTGCGCGAGCCCCGGCCGCCTCAATGGCTCGTTCGCGGGTTTCTTGAGGCGGGGAATTTGGGCTGCCTTTTTGGCCCGAGCGGAAGCATGAAGTCCTTCGCCGCCATTGACCTGGGCTTGTGCATCGCCTCGGGCATGGCTTGGCACGGCAACGAAGTGCCCCGGCCCGGCCCGGTCTTCTACATCGCCGGAGAAGGCCTCTCGGGGCTGTCCAAGCGCATCCGGGCCTGGCTGATCGAGCACGACAAGGTTGACGATCGGTTGCCATTCTTTGTGGCCGCGCAGACCGTCCAGTTCCTCGACGCAGTATCAGCCGAGGCCGTGACCCTGGCCGTAGCCGCCCTGGCCGAGCAACACGGCGCGCCCGCCTTGGTGGTAATTGACACTTTGGCGCGGTGCTTCGGCCCCGGTGACGAAAATAGCACCTCGGACATGTCCCGCTTCATCGCGGCCATCGACCAACTCAAGGCCCGCCTCGGCTGTGCCGTGCTGCTGGTCCACCACTCCGGCTTGGCTGACAAGGATCGTTCGCGCGGATCGTCCGCCCTGCGGGCTGCCCTCGATTGGGAATTTCGTCTTGAAGCGCGGGACGAAACGCGCGTCTTGCACTGCACAAAGAGCAAGGACCACCCCGAGCCGCCCGACCTCGCATTCGAGCCCGAGGACGTGGGCTGCTCCTGGGCCGACCCCGAAACGGGGCGCGAAATCACATCCGTGGTCCTTCGGCGCGTCGAGGCTCCCGGCAAGAGGCCCAAGGGCCTGACGGGGGCGAAGTCCAGGGCCATGGACGCCCTGCGGACGTGCTGCGAGGTCGATGGCTGGGCGCACATCGAGATTTGGCGGGAGGCCGCCTACCGCAACGGGATCACCCCGTCAGACGACCAAAGCGCCAAGCGGAAGGCTTTCGGCCGGGCTGTGGCTGGCCTCCTCGAATCCGGGCATGTCGAGACGGAATCTGACCGCTACTGGCCTGCGGGACAGCGGGACAAAGCGGGACATGTCCCGCACCTGTCCCCATGTCCCGAGCGGGACATAACGGGACACACCCCTAAAGGGGTGTCCCGGTTGTCCCGCCCAGGGGAGTCCGACGCATGAACTTGCTGGATATGATCCCTGCCGGGCTGAAACACGTCGCCGGAACCTCGAACGGCGAGTGGGCAGGCCCTTGCCCATTCTGCGGAGGACGCGACCGGTTCCGCATCTGGCCGGACCACCCGAGCGGCGATGCTGGAGGGCGGTTCTTCTGCCGAGGCTGCGGTAAGGCCGGTGACGGCATCGCCTTCCTGCGGGAGCGCGACGGCCTTTCCTACGCCCAGGCCTGCACCGCGCTACGCGTCGAGCCACGGACACGGACGGGACAAGCCGGACATGTCCCGCCTGTCCGCCGGACCTGGGAACCGAAGCCCGCGACCGTGCCGCCCTCCACCTGGCAGGACCGTGCCGCCCGTTTCGCCGCCGAGTGCGCCGCCCACCTGCCGCCCGGTTCCGAGGGCTTGGCCTACGCCACAAGCCGTGGCCTGACAGCCGAGACAGTGCGCCGCCTGACCATCGGCTGGAACCCCGCCGACCGGTTCGAGGATCGCGAAGCCTGGGGGCTGCCGCCGGAGATCAACCCCAAGACGGGCAAGCCCCGCAAAGTCTGGCTTCCTGCCGGGATGACCCTCCCGAGCCGCCGCAAGTCCGGCCTCGTTGCCCTGAAGGTCCGCCGGGCCGCCTGGACGCCCGAAGACGAGCGGCCGAAGTATGTCGCCGTCGCGGGAAGTGCGCCCGGCCTGGCTCTCGGCTCCACCGGCCTGCCCGTGGTCGTGGTCGAGTCCGAGCTTGACGCCGTGCTTGTCTGGCAGGAGGCCTGCGACCTCGCCGGGACTCTCGCCCTCGGGACCGCGACCGGAAAGCCCGACGCCGATATGACCGCCTACCTTCGCGCCGCGCCGCTGGTCCTCGTGGCCCTGGACTTCGACGATGCAGGCCGGGCCGCATGGCCATGGTGGGCCGAGAACCTTCCCCAGGCCCGCCCCTGGCCGGTGCCGCAGGGCAAAGACGTGGGCGACCTCGCCGGAACACCTGCCCTTGTTCGAGCATGGATCAAGGCCGGATTGATCGAAACTTCGCGCCAGGATGAAGCAGGAGACGTTTTCGAGGCCAAGCCCGACACAACCCCCGCGCCGAAGGAAAAAACGCAGCCAGCGCCCCGCCTGCGGCCAAGGTCCAAATGGCTTTGCCCCGACCTGTGCCCCTGCGGAAGCGCGCTTTTTCGAGTGCGGCGCGGGGGCTCGAATTTCTGCGCGGCCTGTCTTCGAGAAGCGGCATGAGCAAGGAGTTTTTGTCATGAAAAAACCCACCGGAACCAAGGCCCCGCGCGGGAATCCCGCCGGACACCCCCCGCGCCGCCCGCGACTGAAGAGCCTGGAGGACGTGAGACGCTACCTCGCCAGCCTGGTCCATGAAACCAGGGAGGGGAAGGTGGACGCCGGTTTGGCAACCAAACTCGGCTATCTGCTCAACCTGCTTTCGGGTTGCATCAAGGACGGCGACATTGAAGCCCGCCTCGCTCGACTCGAAGAACAAGCAAGGGAGAACCCATGAGACGCATTCTCACCCGGCGCATTGTTGACTTGGAGCGCGCGGTAGAGTCCCGCAGGCCGGTGCAGCCTACCGTCGTCATAATCCGCCACCTCGACGGCACGGCCAGCGTGGGCGGTCAGGCCTACGCCAGCGAGTCCGAGGCCCGCGACGCGAACCCGAGCCCGTCCGGCCTGCACGTCGTGGTTCAAACCGCGTGCCGCCGACGCCCTGAACCGGCCCCAGGCCCGGAGGCAGCATGAACCTGCTCAACCGTGTTCAGCGCCTCGAAGCAGCCAACCGTGCCCGGCGTCATCAGCCCTTGTGGATCGTTAACGGCGACGACCTAGCCGGGGCCGAGTCCTGCCGAGGCGAGACATTCACCCGCGACCCCGGCGAAACCGAGCGTCAGTTCGTCGGCCGCGTTGAACGCTCGACGACCTCGCCGCTCATCATTGGCCAGCCCGCAAACCTCAACCCCGGCGACGCGCCGGACGCCGCATAACGGAGACCCACCATGAAAGTCCTGAACGAACGCGACACGCTTTTCATCACCGAGACTGCGTTCTCGCCCATCAACGGCGAGGCCTTGGAGCACGAACTTGAAGCCCACGTTGCCCGCCTGCACGCTGACGCGGCCGACCTCGAACAACGCCTCGCGGCCATCGACAACGACAAAAATCTTTCCGATGAAGGAAAAAATGCAAGGAAGACGGAGCTTTACGCCGAGAAGGCCGCGTTTCTCGATGCGGCCGAGGCGGAATTCACGAAGAACATCTCCGACCGCTCGGGCAACATGGCCAACGCCCTCAACGCCGCTGCGTCCCGTGCCGCGACCGCCGCGAGCACCGGCGACAAAGCGGCCGATGAAGTCCGCGCCGGGGAAATTCGACGCTGGTTCGCCGAGCAAGATCCCGCCTTCCGCGAAAACCGCCTGAGCGAGGCCCTGGCCCAGGGCGATTTCGAGCTTCTGAACGCCATTATCCGCGCCCCGCGCTGCCTCGGGCTGGCCTCCGAGAGCCTGCGCCAGTCCGTTGAACGTCGCCTCGCCGCTCGGATCGACCCCACGAGCGCCGCCACGGCCGACGACCTCCGCGCGCTGGCCAACGTCATGAATCACAACTTCACCCGTGCTCGCAAGGCGTTGGCTCCGTTGGAGGCCATCGCGCGTCAGACTGCCCCGGCGCGGTTCGATCCGGTCCATCGAGTGTCCAAGGGACTCTAGCCCTCCCCGCTGTCCTGTTCTGGACGGTTCCGGGGCGGCTCTCGAAAGGGGCCGCCCTTTTTCGCGCAGAAACGGCCCTCTGCTGCGTCTTCCCAGGCTCGCCCACGCCCTTTGTCGGGCCGAGGCCTGAAAATGCGTCAGACGGGCAGCCAGGGCTTCGGGGCGAGGTCGTTTCGGTCGGGGTCTGGCTGCCGGATGCGGTTCAGCTACCACTTCGAGGGGAAAATAGGCCCGAGAGCGGGGCCATACTCCCACTTCCGGGATATGCGCACCATAACTAGCGATATGTAAACTTCGGACTCCCACCCGGCCCCCACTTCCAAGGGCCGGAATCTCCCAGTTTTCATCCTATCGCGCCTGCAACCTCCGGTCAATCGCCCGGCTCTTTCCCGTCCGGCCCATCCCGCGCAGGCTCGCCCGACATAATCCGCCGCACCGTCTCCTGCGCGGCCTTCACCTCGGCCGAATCCGGCGGCATGGGCGGCATGGTGTCGGTGAACAGATGCGCGTTGGCCTTGGCCCAGGCGATCTTTGCCAAGCGGGTTGGCGTCATGCGCGCCATGTTGGCTTCAATCATGCGGTCAAGGTCATCCATTTTCTTCTCGTCGGCCACTTTCCTACCCCCGCAGGCGTTGAAGTTCCTCGATGCCGTCCGACATGGACTTGTGTTGCACGCCGGTCACGGCCACGAACCATTCAAGCCCGTCATCGGTCTGGCCCCAATGCTCGATTATCAGCCAGGCCGGGGCCTTGAGCGTGAACCGGTTGAATCCGGACTTGTCGTGGAGGATGTACCCGGTCGGGAACGACTTCACGATGGCCTTGTCGAGCGTCATGCGCGCCACCTCCATTTCAGGGCGTAGAAAATACTACCACGACCGGGCCAGCCGCGCAGCAAAAATCATCGTGCGAGGGGCGTTCCATAGAGCCCTACCCGTTCAACCTGGGGGCAACTTTGGGGGCAACATGCGAAATCGCCAATCATCATTTGTCATCTATATCGAAATGATAGGCGCATGGTGCGATTGACGCCGCCCCACCAAATTTCTTTCATGAAACGCCAAAAGGCGGAGATTGCTCTCCGCCTTTTTTCGTTAGCGCGCATCGCCTTCTGTAGGCGACTGCTGCGGCAAGCCTACAAGAATGTTGAACAACTGCTGGCAGACGGTTCGCATACGCAGCCTGCTCAAAAAACGCGGCAGATGGCGCTTGGCGCAGCCTGCTACACGGCGAAGCGCAGGGACAGGCAGGTCAACCCGCCGTCCATCTTCTGCGTCTCGCTCATGTCCAGTTCGATCACCCTTAGCCCCAGGCCGTCTATCAAGGCGCGTACGCCCGGAAATCCCGTCGGCGTGATCAAGGCGTCGTTCACGAGCAGCGTGTTGGCGGCGTATTCCTCCCCTTGCGGGGTCACCAGCAGGTCGTACCCGGCCAGCACGTCCAGACCCGCAAAATCCGGCGTCACCAGAAGCGTTTTCCCGCCCACGTGGTTCACGCCGGACTTGAAGTGCAGCCCCTTCTCCACGGGCACGGCGTCAACCGTATAGCCGTGGGCTCCAACTATTTCCGCGAACTGGCGGACTCCCTCGGCGTTGGTCCGCTCGGAGAGACCGACGAAGAAACGCCGGTCAACGAGCAGCACGTCTCCGCCGTCCATGAAGCCTGGGGACTCGATGCGCGCCAGCGGCTTGTAGCGCCCAAGGACCGGCGCGACGCTGGTCTGCTCGCCGTTGCGCGCGGGAGCGCCGGGGTTGGTGATGACGGCCACCTCGGGCGTGACTACGGCCACGTCTTCCACGAAATGGGCGTCGGGAAAAGCGTCCTCGGGCGGCAGGGTGATGACCGTCAGGCCAAGACCGCGCAACGCCTCGACGTATGCGTCGTGCTGGCGCAGCATCAGGCCATGGTCGGGTGCGCCGAGGCGGCTCGACGTCGTAAGGCCCGAGGCGAAATTTTCGCAGGGAACGCGGACGAGAGCGTGGCTGAACATGCGGGCGGGCTCCAAGGTTCCGGTTGATGGAAGGCCCGCGTTGTAGCCGCGCCCGGCACAGGCTGTAAACCCCTTCGGTCGCCCGTTTTTCCTCCTGGCTTCCTGCCGTGTGACCAAGCTCTCTGTTCACTCTCGGCCCGGAAACCCTCGCGTCAGCAGCAGGAAAAGGCGTCCTTGACCAGGACGGCGTTCCGGAAGGCCTCGTTCTCGGCGAACTTGCGGCAGAACTGTCGCATGCGCGCATCCGACGCCTTGACCGGGAAGAGCTTGCGCGCCGGTTCGGCCCTCAGGTCCATGAAGGGCTTCCCGCGGTGGCGAATCTCGATCACCGGACGCGGATCGTCGTCTCCGGCCACGGACTTGAAAAACGTGAATTCGCCGAAAACCGCAAACGGCTCCTGCTCCATGATCGCGTCCTCCCTCTCTGCATCCATGCCGTTTCTCCCAGGCCAGCGACACGGGCTTGCTGACCGCGAAGCCGCATTCGCCGTCCCGTCTAACACGTTCGGCCCGCCTTGTCCGCCACCGGTTCAAAGTCCTCTGCCATACGGGTCCGCAATCTGCCAATGAAACACGCACAAGGCATGCGATCCCGTCCCCCAGGGAGACGCCAGACCGACAACGTGTGCAATCAAGTCCGACGCTTGCGAAAACTCCCTGAAACACTCGTCAGATATAATGCTCGCACATAAAGAATATTGTGTGGCGAGAATTTTACCATATGACTATCTTGACTATCAATCTTTATTTCCCTATTCCCTCCGTGAACGGCGTGTGAATCGGAAATGAGTCCCGGCACGCCGCAAAGGAGTCGGAAATGATCGGCCGTTTCGCTTCGCTCGGAGAATACCGCGATCTCTTGCCCCGGCGCGACCTGGCGCTGTGCCTGCTCGGCGGGCTTTTGGCCCTGGCCTCGCTCGGATCGGAATATTCGGCCTCCCTCGCCCCGGCGACCGTGTGGCTGGCCCTCGTCTCCTTCGCCATCAACGGCCTGCCCATCATCAAAGGCGCGGCCGAAGGGCTGCTCGAACGGCGCATCAACGTGGACGAACTGGTCAGCTTGGCGCTCGTGGCCTGCCTGATCCAGGGCGAATTCCTGACCGCCGCGGGCGTTGCCTTCATCATGAAGCTCGGGGCCATCGTGGAAGGCATGGTCAGCGACTCGGCCCGGCGCTCCATCCGCGATCTCGTGGCCGTGGCCCCGGAGAAGGCCCGCAGGCTTTCCGGCGAGGACGAGGACGAGGTGCCCATGGAGGCCGTGCGGCCTGGCGACAGGCTCCGGGTCAGGCCGGGCGACCGCGTACCCGTGGACGGAGTAATCCTTTCGGGACGCGGCGCGCTCGACGAGTCGTCCATCACGGGCGAGTCCCTGCCCGTGGACAAGTGCGCGGGCGACGAGGTCTTCGCGGGCACGCTCAACCACAACGGCGTGCTGGTGGTCGAAGCGCGCAAAGTGGGCGAGGAAACCATGCTCGGCCGCGTGGTGCGCCTGGTGGAGGAGGCCGAGGCGCACAAGCCGCAAGCCACCCGCTTCATCGACCGTTTCGTGGTCTGGTTCACGCCGCTGGTGCTCTTCATCGCCGCCTTGGCCTGGGCGCTCTCGGGCGAGGCGAACCGGGCCGTGGCCGTGCTCATCGCGGGCTGTCCCTGCGCGTTGATCATGGCCGCGCCCACGGCCACCGTGGCCGCCGTGGGCAGGCTTTCGCGCGCGGGCGTGCTGGTCAAGGGCGGCCGCCACCTGGAAGCCGCGGCCTCGGTGGATGCCGTGTTCTTCGACAAGACCGGAACCCTGACCGAGGGCCGCCCCAAGGTCGAGGAGATCATCCCCGCCGAGGGCTTCGGCGAAGCGGACGTTTTGGCCCTTGCAGCCTGCGTGGAGGCCGACTGCGGACATCCTCTGGCCGTGGCCGTCATGGACGCCGCGCGCGAACGGGGAGTAGCCGTGCAGCGTGCCCGCGACGTCGTCCAGGAAACGGGTGCGGGCGTGCGGGGACTCCTCGACGGCTCCCGGATCGAGGTCGGCGGCGCTGCCATCACGGGCGACGAATCGGCGCTGCCCGCGTCGTTGCGTCACACGCTCGACAGCATTCGCGAACGCGGCGCGACACCGCTCGTGGTGCTGCGCGACGGCACGCCTGTAGGCATCCTCAGCGTGCGCGACACGCCGCGCGCCGAAGCCCCGGCTGCGCTTTCGGCCCTGCGCGACGAAGGCATCTCGCGCCTGACCATGCTCTCGGGCGACCACGAGCGGGCCGCCCAGGCAGTGGCCGCACACGTCGGCATAGAGGAAGTCCACGCCGGTCTCACGCCCGAAGGCAAGCTCTCGGTTCTCTCGGATACGCGCGAACAGGGCCGCAGGGTCATGTTCGTGGGCGACGGGGTGAACGACGCCCCTGCCCTGGCGCGGGCGGACGTGGGCGTGGCCATGGGCGGACTTGGCGCGCACGTGGCGCTCGAAAGCGCGGACATCGCCCTGGTGCGCGACGACATCTCCACCCTGCCCTTCCTCATCCGGCTCTCGCGCCGGGCCCTGGCGCTCATGAAGATCAACGCGGGCCTGGGCATCGCCTTCAACGCCCTTGCCATGTGGGGCGGGGGCGCGGGTTTTCTCAGCCCGCTACAGGCGTCGCTGGCCCACAACATCGGCTCGGTGATCGTGGTCCTCTCGGCGGCCTCGCTCGCCTTTGCCCGCGATCAGGGCGTAACCCGCTCACGGCCCTTGCCTGAAAGCGCGGCCTGCGCTAGGAGCGATGCATGAGCGACCTGCCCCGCCTGACCCACGCCATCGTGGAGTTCTACGAGAAGCTTTCCTCCTGGGAACACTGCGTGGTGCGCGGCAAGGGGCTGACCCTGCCCCAGATGCACACCATCGAAATCCTGGGCGCGCATGGCCCCATGCGCATGAAGGAACTGGCCGAAAAGATGGGCGTGACCACCGGTACCCTGACCATGCAGGTGGATCGGCTCGAATCGCGCGGCCTGGCCCGGCGGGTGCCGCACGAACGCGATCGCCGCTCCTGGCTCGTGGAACTGACAGCCAAGGGCCTGAAATCATTTGAGGAACATGACACGCTACACATGCGTCTGACCGAGGAGATCACCGCGAGCCTCACACCCGAAGAGCGCGCCCAACTGATCGCCGCGCTCGAAAAGATGAACGGCTGTTTTTAGCCCGTCCTGAAAAGCACGTTTGCCCGAAACGTTGTTCAGACCGCCCCCCAGGGCACTGTCTGCTGCGTTGCCTCCCCTTGCCTTTCTCCACTCGTCCTGCGATGAAAGATATGCGGATTCGTCCCGATCTTGCGCCAATTCATACCGGACCGGCGCGCCGGAGACGATCCGGGGAGGCGACATGCCGCCGCACGATTTTCGCTGCAAACGATGCGGGCACTGCTGCACGGGTCTCGACGACTCGTTTCGCAACACGGCCAGCCGAGACGACGTGCGTCGATGGATCACGGCCGGACGCTGGGATATAATGCGCTACTCGCAACCGTTGCTCGAAGAGGACGGCGAGGGACGCTCCCGTCTGGTCGGCTACCGCATTTGGATAGACCCAGCGACCGGGCTCTGGTGCGAGGACGGCTGCCCCTGGTTCAGCCGCGTGGACGGGCTGGCTGGCTGCGACATCCGCGATCTGCGGCCGGACTACTGCCGCGACTTCCCGACCACGCGGGAACATGCGGACTCCGTAGGGTGTCCGGGATTTTGGATCTAAGCGACAAAAAGACGGCTGATACTAGCCCGGCAAAAGCCGGTCGCGCGTCAGAATTTCGGCTCTTCCTCGCGCACGATCTGTATGGCAGCGTTGCTCTTGACCTTGCCCGGAGTGACATAGAACTTCTTGATGCCCTCCACCTCGGCTTCGAGCGTGTCGTCGTCGTCCGTATCCAAGAGCAGGATGTCGCCCTCCTCCAAGTTCAAAAGCTGACGGCCCGTGATGGACGTCATGCCGAGCCGGACAACCATCTCCACATAGATCTGCATCAATTGTTCGCGGAAACGATTGTGCCAGGCATGGTCAACTTCCAGTCGCTCGGATTGGAAGGAGGCGTGCAGCTTGGAGCGGATGGGTTCGAGCATGGCGTAAGGCAGGCAGCAGATGAGCGAGCCGATGGCGTTTTCGAGCTCCACCTCGTAAGTGATGACCATGACCACGTCCGAAGGCGGAACTATGGCCGCGAACTGCGGGTTGACCTCGGAACGGATC
This sequence comes from Alkalidesulfovibrio alkalitolerans DSM 16529, assembly GCF_000422245.1. Lineage (NCBI taxonomy): Bacteria > Pseudomonadati > Thermodesulfobacteriota > Desulfovibrionia > Desulfovibrionales > Desulfovibrionaceae > Alkalidesulfovibrio > Alkalidesulfovibrio alkalitolerans. The sequence goes on along the minus strand of NZ_ATHI01000032.1, from coordinate 43,577 downwards.
AACTCGATGTGCACTTCGTGCACAGGGTTCCAGGCCTCTTCCATGTTCGAGAGGCATATTTTGACCACGCGGTCGATGAGACCCTGCTCGATGGCCGTGAAGTCGCGGCCCTCGACCTTGGGCTGCCCCCCGGACCCGCCCAGAAAGTTCTCCACCAGGGAGAAGACGAGTCGCGAGTCCACGATAAGCAAGCCGTTGCCACGTAGCGGGTCCATCTTGAAGATGTTGATGCTCGTGGGCACAGGCAGCGAGCGCATGAAGTCGCCGAACTTGGACATGTCCAGCGAGATGGGGTTCACGTCCACGCGCTTGCGCATGGCCGTGACCATGGAGTTCGTGAACAGGCGGGCAAAGCGGTCGTTGACGATCTCCATGACCGGCATGCGGCCACGGATGATACGGTCCTGGTTGGAAAGATCAAAGGAGACGACCCCGGAATCTTCTTCCGGGACGTCGGACTCAGTTTCGACCTCACCGCCGGTAAGCCCCCGAAGCAGGGCGTCGACTTCGTCTTGCTGGAGAATTTTGCCCATTCACGCGCTCCAGGCGACAATTGCCGCCATTTGGTGTTCCTAGCACGATCCGACGGCGGCGAAAAGGGCGCACCACTGCCGTCGCCCAGGATTTCTATCAAGAATCGTTCCATCCACGATCTCAATCGACTCGCAAGGCCCCTTCTCCCCGGCTGCCAAGGCCTTGCGCCTTGACTTCCCCGTGACCTTCCTCCAATAGTTACGTTTTCAATTATTCACGGCGGTCCGGGAGGCCGGATTGCCGTTCACACGGAGGCGTTCCCCACCCCATGAGCGACTACAAGACCACCTTGTGCCTGCCCAAGACCACCTTTCCCATGAAGGCCGACCTCAAACAGAACGAGCCAAAAATGCTCGCCTTCTGGGAAAAGAACGACATCTACGCCCACATGGTAGCGGCCAACGAAGGCAAGGAGCGCTACGTGCTGCACGACGGCCCTCCTTACGCCAACGGGCACATCCACATGGGCACGGCCATGAACAAGGTGCTCAAGGACATCATCGTCAAGTCGCGCAACATGATGGGGCTCAAGGCCGAATACGTGCCCGGCTGGGACTGCCACGGTCTGCCCATCGAACACAAGGTGGCTCAGGAACTGAAGGAAAAGGGCAAGACCGACGTGCCCACGCTCACGGTGCGCCGCATCTGCCGCGACTACGCCCGCAAGTGGCTCGACGTGCAGCGCAAGGAGTTCAAGCGCCTGGGCGTGTTCGGCGTGTGGGACAAGCCCTACATGACCATGGACCCGGCCTACGAGGCGGCCACGGCGCGCGAACTGGGGCGCTTCATCCAAAGCGGCGCGGTGGTGCGCGGCAAGAAGCCCATCTACTGGTGCCTGGACTGCGAGACCGCCCTGGCCGAAGCCGAGGTCGAATACGGCGACCACACCTCGCCCTCCATCTTCGTGCGCTTCCCCCTGAATGACGGGAAGCTCGCCGAAATCTTTCCCGGCGCGGACGTCTCCAAGGCCCATGCGGTCATTTGGACCACTACCCCCTGGACCCTGCCCGGCAACGTGGCCGTGGCCGTGCATCCCGACCTCGAATACGTCCTCGTGCGCGCGGACGGGGCCGACCACCTGCTGGCCAAGGGATTGCTCGAAACCTGCGCCGCGATCTTCGGCTGGAAGGAGTACGAGATCGTGGGCGAGGCCACGGGCGCGGCCCTGGAGGGGCTCACGGCCCGCCATCCCTTTATCGACCGCACCTCGCCCGTCGTCATCGCCGACTACGTGACCCTGGAACAGGGCTCGGGCCTGGTGCACACCGCGCCCGGCCACGGCCGCGAGGACTACGAGACCGGCATGCGCTACGGTCTCGACGTCATCTCTCCCCTGGACGACCAAGGCCGCTTCCTGCAAAGCGTGCCGGAATTCGCCGGGCTGACCGTCTTCGAGGCCAACCCCAAGGTCATCGAGACGCTCAAGGCTCGGGGCCTTTTGCTGGCCCAAAAGAGCGTGGCCCACTCCTACCCGCACTGCTGGCGGTGCAAAAAGCCCGTCATCTTCCGGGCCACCACGCAGTGGTTCGTCTCCATGGATAAGACCGGCCTGCGTAAGGCCGCGCTTGACTCCATCATGAATGAAGTGCGCTGGATTCCGGCCTGGGGCCGCGAGCGCATCCATTCAATGATCGAGAACAGGCCCGACTGGTGCATCTCGCGCCAGCGCACCTGGGGCGTGCCCATCGTAGCCCTGTTGTGCAAGGGCTGTGATCATGCCTACATGGACCCGGACTGGGTCTTCTCCGTGGTGGACCGTTTCGCCACGCACGAGCGCGGCTGCGACTACTGGTTCGAGGCGCCCGTGGAGGAGGTCGCGCCCGCGGACCTCGCCTGCCCCGAGTGCGGCGGCAAGGAGTGGACCAAGGAGGACGACATCCTCGACGTCTGGTTCGACTCGGGCACGTCCTTCGCCGCCGTGGTCGAGCAGCGCCCCGAGTGCCGTTTCCCGGCCGATCTATACCTCGAAGGCACGGACCAGCATCGCGGCTGGTTCCACAGTTCCCTCCTGGCCAGCGTAGGCACGCGTGGCGCAGCCCCCTACAAGGCCGTGCTCACCCACGGCTACGTCGTGGACGGCGACGGCCGCAAGATGTCCAAATCGCTTGGCAACGTCATCGCCCCGCAGGAGATCATCGACAAGAACGGGGCGGAAATCCTGCGCATGTGGGTCTCGGCGGTCAACTATCAGGACGACGTGCGCATCTCCGACGACATCCTCTCGCGCCTGGTGGACGGCTATCGCCGCATCCGCAACACCTGCCGCTTCCTGCTCGGCAACCTGGCCGACTTCTCACCCGAGAAGGCCGTGCCTTTCGCCCAGATGCAGCCCCTGGACCGCTACGCCCTGGACAACCTGCGCGCGAGCCACGAGCGCGTGCGCGAGGCCTATGAGTCGTTCCAGTTCCACAAGGTCTTCCACACGCTCCTCGACCTGTGCGTGTCGGATCTCTCCGCCTTCTACCTGGACATCGTCAAGGACCGCCTCTACACCGCCGGCCAGGATTCGCTCGCGCGGCGCTCGGCCCAGACCGTGCTCTGGAAGGCGCTCATGTCCCTGACCACGAACATGGCCCCCATCCTCTCCTTCACGGCCGAGGAGGTCTTCCAGCACCTGCCCGAGGCCATCAAGCCGCGGGGCGTCACGGTCTTCGAACAGCGCTTCGACTTCCTGCCCGAGGAGCGGCTCGACACGGCCGAACGAGCGGCCTTCGAGAGCTTCATCGCCCTGCGCGAGGAGGTCAACCGGGCCATCGAGCCGCTGCGCAAGGCCGGTGAGATCGGCCACTCCTTGGACACCGCCGTGACCATCCATGCCCCGGCCAAGACCGTCGCCGGGGTGAAGTCCTCGGGCCTTGATCTGCGGGAGTTCCTCATCGTCTCCGAGGCCGGGGTCACCGACGCCCCCGCGCCCGAGGACGCGAGCGCCAGCGCCGAGGCCCCTGAGGGCGTATCCGTGGTCGTGCGCAAGGCCGAGGGCGAAAAATGCGAACGCTGCTGGGTCTACAGCCCCGAACTGGGCACCATCGCGGATCACCCGCGCATCTGCCCGCGCTGCTCTGCCGTGGTCGGCTCCGGAGCCCCTGGCTAGAGCCATGCGCAAACGCTTCAAGACCGCCGGCCTCCTTGCCCTGGGCGTTCTGGTCCTCGACCAGATCACCAAGGCGCTGGTCCTGGAGAACATTCAACCCTGGGAGCGGATCACCGTGATCCCGGGTTTCTTCGATCTGGTCAACGTGGCCAATCGGGGCGCGGCCTTCGGTTTCCTGAACCGTCCGGACCTCGCCTGGCCGAGCATGGTCTTCGGGGCAGTGTCGATCCTTGCCGCCGGCCTCATACTTTGGATGCTTTACACCGCGCGGGACGACGAACGCGTCTATGTCGCCTCGCTCGGGCTCGTGCTCGGCGGGGCCATGGGCAACCTGATCGACCGGCTGCGCTTCGGCTTCGTCGTGGATTTCGTCGACCTGTACGTCGGCGACTGGCACTGGCCTGCCTTCAATGTCGCCGATGCGGCCATCTGCGTGGGCGCGGCAGGTCTGGTCTGGCACGTCCTGACAGACGGACGGCGGCGAAAGGATTCCTGATCATCCGCCCGACCGCCGTTTCTCCACACCGCCCAGGACGTCCTTGCCACTTGCCCTCGATGGCAAAAGGCATTACCCCCTTTCGGCAGACCGGATACATTCGAGCCGGCCGAACGATCAAACAGACGGAAACCGCATGACTATTCTCGGAGTCACCATGCCCATGCAGGCATGGTACGGCATCATCGGCGTGGTCGGCGTCTTCGTGGCCATGACCTGGTGGTCGCTGCGCGACGCCTTTGCCCGGGAGTTCGCATCCACCAACGAAAAGATGTTGTGGATCCAACTCGTCACCATCATCCCCTTTCTTGGCGTTCTGGCCTACATTGCAATCGGCCGGAAGCGCGGGAGGAAAAACGCATGACGACTTGCACACGCGGGCCGATAGGCCTTGGACTTTGTATCCTGCTGCTCGCGGCCCCCGGCTGCGTGGTCAGCAAATCAGAAGTCCAAACCCTTCAATCCCAAGTATACATGCAAGGCAGGCGTATCGACGAAATGCGCGACAAGCTCGATGAAATGGACAGCCAGCTTGCGGCGCTGTCCGAGGTGCGCACGAGCCAGGCCAACATGCATGCCGAAATCGAGGAATTGAAATCGCGCCTTTCGGCCATCCAGGGCGACGTGCAGACCATCACCCATCATGGCGGCCCCAGGGACACCCAGGCCGCCATCACCCAACTCCGTGAAGAGGTGGATGCCATCCGCCTTGCGCTCTCCACCCAGCTTGCCCTGGATATCGAGGGACTCGACGCCGCTTCGACGCCCAAAACCGCGTCTGATGGCGCGGCCGTGGACGAACCGCAAAAACCCCTGGACACCTCTCCCGAGGCACAGGCCAAGACGCTCTACGACAAGGCCTTGGATCAGTTCAAAAGCCGCGAATACGCGCGCGCCCAATCACTGTGGGCTGAATTCGTCACGGCCTATCCCAAACATTCCCTGGTCGCCAACGCGCTGTTCTGGCAGGGCGAGGCATTCTACCAGATGCAGGACTACTCACGGGCTGTGCTGGCGTACGAAGAGGTCATCGCCAAGCATCCCAAAAGCAGCAAATACCCCTCCGCGTTGCTCAAGCAAGGCATGTCTTTCTACCGACTTGGCAACCAGAAGGCTGGCAAGCTCGTGCTTGACGACCTCATCAAGCAATTCCCCAATTCTGCCGAAGCCCGTAGGGCCAAAGGCATCATCGAAGAGAACAGGTAGCCGCCGAGCCCAAACCCTCCGGCACGCCCCCTGCATGGAACGCAACGACATGAACGCAACCTATCGCAAAATCGTCTATCTGACTTTTCCTCCCGGCCAATCGAGCCAGCCGGTGGTCTGTAATCTGGCGCGCAATTTCGATCTGGTTTTTAATATCCTCAAGGCCCAGATCACCCCTCGTCAGGAAGGATTCATGACCCTCGAAATCATGGGGACCGAGGAGGGATACCGCAAGGGCACGGATTATCTGCACAACCAAGGCATCAAAGTCACGCCCGTGGCCCAAAAGATATCGCGGGACGAGGAGTCTTGCCTGCATTGCGGCATGTGTACCGCCCTGTGCACGACCAAGGCCTTGGCGGTCGATCCCCAAAGCCGCACCGTGGTCTTCGATGCGGAGAAATGCTCGGGCTGCGGCTTGTGCGTCAAGGTCTGCCCGGTGCGGGCCATGGAAGTGGACATGGAAAACGGGGCACTCCAGTAGGAGCGCCCAGGAGGCGCGCATGGGAGACGAGAAGAGGACCTTTTCCCGCGTCGAGACCGGCGTCAGGGTCTATATGCGGCGTGTGCCCGAAGATTCGGGATTCGCCACGGGCTTCGACTGTCCCGGCTGCGACACCGACACCAGCGACGCGCTGAAGAAGTCCAATCTCCCCGAAGGAGTCACGGACTTTCTCCTGGACCTCAACCGCAAGCTGGACATTCTCATCAGCCTCAGTTCCCGCAAGATGATCCAGGACGACTATCCCATCCAAGGGTCGGTCTCCGAGATCAGCGGGGCTGGGGTCAAATGCCACGCCCGCGAACGCTTCTCGCCCGGCGACCACGTCGAGATCGTGCTCGTCCTGAGTGCCTTTCCGCTACGCATGGCCAGCGCCATCGCCAAGGTGGTGCGCCTGGAGCGGGGCGGGAAAGATCCTGTATGGGCCATGGAATTCACTCGCGTCCGCGACCCCGACCTGGAGCAGATCGTCCAGTTCGTGTTCAAGGAACAACGCGCCCGCATCCGCGAACAAAAATGGGCCGACCGCTAACCTCCATCCCCGCACGCCATGGACGCCAACGAAAAATTCATCGCTACCCTTCTGGACAAGGTTTCCGACCGCATCGCCGCCGACCTGCGCCACTCCGTGGCGCTTTCCGTGGAGAAAGAGATCCAGAAAAACATCTCTCGCATGCTCCTCGAAGGCGAATTCTTCCGCCATCTCTCCACCGATCTACAGGACGGACTGAAGCGCATCTACAAGGAGATCAACACCGCCACGCGCCAGGATGGCGCAGCGGCTCCTGTCCAGGCCACACGCGAGCGCACGGGCGAGCTGCTGCACGAGACCTCGGATCAGCTCGACCAGATCCTGACAACCACGGAAGAGGCCACGGTCCAGATCATGGACATCGTGGAGCGGCAGATGGAGACGCAGGCCGCCATGGCCGAGAAGCTCGCCGGACTTTTGGACGGCGAGCCCCGCCCCGACGCTCTGGCCGAGGTGGCTGCAGCCAACGAAGTACTGGGACAGGACCTGATGACCATCATGACCGCCCTCTCCTTCCAGGATCTGACCGGGCAGCGCATCAAGCGGGTCATCGCGGCCGTGAAGCAGATCGAAAGCATCACCTTTGACCTCTTCGTCAGCACGGGACTGAAGATCAAAGCCAAGGAGCAGAATCCCGAAAAGGACATGGTGCAGCTCGACGCCGAAGCCAGGCAGCGCGTGTCCACGCTCAAGGGACCGCAAAACGAAAGCAGCCAGGCCGACGTGGACGACCTCATGGCCCAGCTCGGCCTGGAGTAGCGCCGCCGTCACGTCGTGCGCCGTCATCCGAAGGCGTCACACGGTCAGCCGCAGCGGCAGGGATTCACACGCGTCAGCGCGCGATGAGGAAGACCTGGGCCAGCCCCAGAAAGAAAAAGAAACCCAGCGAGTCCGTGAGCGTCGTCAGGAAAATGCTCGACGCCTGGGCAGGATCCCGGCCTAACTTCTTGAGGATCAACGGAATCCCCGCCCCCGCCAGCGAACCGACGAGCATGTCGAGCAGAAGCGCCGTGGCCATGACACAAGCGAGCAGGCCCTTACCCGTCAGCAGGAAGACCGCCGCAAGCGCGATCAACGAGACGAAGATACCGTTCACTAGCCCGATCTTGATCTCACGGAAGACCGCGTACCAGCATTTCTTGCGGTCGAGTTTGTCCACGGCCATTTGCCGGATCATGACCGCCAGCGCTTGCTGTCCGGTATTGCCTGCCTGGTTGGCCACCATGGGCATGAGCACCGCCAGAATGGCCATCTCGGCGATCGAGCCCTCGAAAAGATGCACCACATAGGCGGCCACGGCGGAGTTGAGCATGTTGACGAAGAGCCAGGGAAGGCGCTTTCGGATGGAATAGGTCCATGGGCTGTCCACGGTTTCGTCCGAGCCCGCGCCCACCATCTTCTGCATGTCTTCAGTGGCTTCCTCGTGGATGATGTCGATGACGTCGTCGTAAGTGACAACGCCAAGCAGCCTGTCCTCGTAATCAACCACGGGAATGCCCAAAAAGCTGTACTTCGAGATGAGGTGGGCCACCTCCTCTCTATCCACGTCAAAAGTCACGGAGACCAACACCTGGTTCTTGGCCATGTCCATGAGCATTTCCCCGGCCGGGGCCAAGAGCAGGTCGCGCATGGACAAAACGCCCGTAAGCCGCTCCTGGGCGTCCACCAGGTAGGCGTAGTACGGAACTTCCTTGTCCTTGATCTCGGTGCGAATGACCTGGATGGCCTGATCCGCGGTCAGGCGCTCGTCCAGGATGACGATCTCGGTGTTCATGACGCCACCCGCGGTGTCCGGGTCGTATGTCATGAGGTTGCGGATCTCGGCTGCGTCCTCCTTGGGCACGCGGCCGAGGATGTTCAAGGCGTGCTCGTCCTTAAGCTCTTCCAGGATGTCCGCCGCATCGTCGGGCGACATCTCGGACACAAGCGCGGCCGCATGACGTGGGTCCAGACGCTCAAGAAGCTCGACTCGCTCGTGGCGCTCCATCTCGGCCACGGAATCGGCCGCGTCCCCAGGGGCCATGGACCGGATGATGCGCAGCTGGTCCTCGAATTCAAGCTCTTCAAGGCGCAAGGCGATGTCCGCCGGATGCTCTTCCTCGATGGCGCGCGCCGCGCCTTCGGAGGAAGGAGGCGTGAGGTCGCGCTGCTCTTGGGAATCCTGATGTTCACTTTCCTGCATTGCGGCGTGGTATCCCATCTCCTCAGGGCAGTCAAAGCGCCCATGGTTGCTTGACGCGCTCCAATGCCTGGGCTATTTTTTCTGCCCCATGTTTTGTGGGGGACAAAGCCAAGATACTGACAGGCGCATGTCACAATCCCTTTTCGACGCTTTCTTCCAAGGGCGCGCACGCGCCTTTCTCTTGCGCTCCATCACGGCCGCCCTGGACGAGGATGGCCCGGACCTGACCAGCAAGGCGCTCTTCGTCTCGGGCGAATTGCTCGCAGCCGAAATCGTCGCCAAGGAACGCCTGATCATCGCGGGCCTGCCGATCCTTCCCCTGGTACTCGATGTCCTGGGCAACGCCTGCGACAACGACTTCCGCGTGCGTCTGGAAGCCAACGACGGCGATGTCGCACGCCCGGGGCAGCGTCTGGCATTGATCGAAGGTCCAGCCGCGCCGCTTCTCAAAGCGGAACGGGTGATGCTCAACTTCCTGTGCCACTTGAGCGGCATCGCCAGCCTCACCCGGCGCTACGTGGATGCACTCGGCGAATCCCCCACCCGGCTTCTGGACACCCGGAAGACCACGCCGGGTCTGCGCCACGCCGAAAAGTACGCCGTGCGCGTGGGCGGCGCGCTGAATCATCGCCTGGATCTTTCCGAGATGCTGATGCTCAAAGACACCCACCTCGATCGAGCCGGGAGCATCCGCGAGGCCGTGGCCACCCTGCGCAAGGCGTATTCCCCCTGTCCGCCCGTGATCGTGGAATGCCGCACCCCAGACGAGGTGCGAGAGGCCGTTGCGGCCGGAGCCGATCAGGTGCTCCTCGACAACATGGACCCCCAGACCATTTCAACCGCCCTTGCCGTGACGCCCCCAGGCGTGCGCACGGAGATAAGCGGCGGAGTCTCCCTCGACAACATCGGAGTCCTCGGCGGGCTCGGCGCGGACTTCATCTCCGTGGGACGCCTCACCCATTCGGCTCCGGCTTCAGACATAAGCATGCGCGTGGTGCGCGAGAGCAAACAGGAGCGCTATCGATGAGCGACATGGAGACTGAACTCAGCGCGGCCCAGCGGATCGCCCAGGTGCGGGACGTGCTGGGGTCGCGGCTGACCATCATGGCCCATCACTACCAAAACGACAACGTGGTGCGGCACGCGGACGTGGTCGGCGACTCCCTGGAACTCGCACGGCGCATTCCAGACCTGAAGACCGAGTTCATCATGTTCTGCGGCGTCTATTTCATGGCCGAAACCGCCGCGATCCTGGCGCGGCATTTCCAGAAAGTCCGCATTCCCGACCTCGACGCCGACTGCATAATGGCCGCCATGGCCCCGGCCTCGCGGGTGCGCGCCCTGCTGGCCCATCTCGCCTCAACCGGAAAGCGCGTCGTACCGCTGACCTACGTCAACTCCTCGGCCGCCGTGAAGGCTGTGGTGGGTGAACTCGGCGGCGCGGTCTGCACCTCGGCCAACGCCGAGGCCATGACGCGCTGGGCGCTCGAACAAGGTGACGCTGTCTGCTTCCTGCCGGACAAGAACCTGGCCATGAACGTCGCCGACAGGCTCAGGCTTCCCGAAAACGAGCGTCTGTTGCTCGACGTACGCGGCGACGGCCGCAACGTGGACATGAAAGCGGCCGCCAATGTCAGACTCTTCGTCTGGCCCGGCATGTGCGCCATCCACCACCGCATGCGGCCCGAGCATGTCGAGGCCGCGCGGCGCGATCATCCCGGCTGCCTGGTCGTGGTCCACCCCGAATGCCGCCCCGAGGTGGTCCGCATGTGCGACGCAGCAGGCTCCACACGGCGCATCATCGAGTTTTGCGAACAGGCCCCGCAGGGTTCGACCATCTTCGTCGGCACCGAGATCAACCTCGTCAAACGCTTGGCCGCTCTCCACGCGCCCGGCAAGCGTATCGTGCCGCTGATCGAAAGCGCCTGCGAAAACATGGGGAAGATCACCGAGGAAAAGCTCGCCTTCTGCCTGGAGAAACTTTTGACCTCCTGCAAGGTCAGTGTGCCCGAAGATCAGGCCAAGCTCGCCAAACTGGCGGTGGATCGCATGCTGGAGGCCGGAGCGTGAGCAGCCGCCGCACCTTCTCGGTGCTGGTCATCGGCGCCGGCATCGCCGGGGCGACATGCGCCCTGACCCTGGCCGATCTCGGCGTCGAAGTGGTCCTGCTCACGGCTGCGAACAGCGTTATCGACAACAACACCGCCCTTGCCCAAGGCGGCATCGTCTACAAAAACGGCGAGGGCGACGAGCAGGCCCTGATCCGCGACGTGATGACCGCCGGATGGCGGCACAACAACGCACGGGCCGTCCGCTTCATGGCCAAAAGGGGTCCCGCCGCCGTCGAAGATGTCCTGCTTCACCGCGCCCCGGTGCCTTTTCACCGCACACCTGACGGCGAACTGGCCCTGACGCGCGAAGGCGGCCATTCGCGGCAGCGCATCCTGCATTGCGCCGACTTCACGGGCAAGGCGATCATGGAATCCCTTGCCGCCGCGATCCAAGCCTCGCCCAACATAACCGTGCTCACCGGCCGCACGGCCATCGACCTCGTGACCACGCACCACCACTGCCGCCATCTCGACTACCGCTACTCGCTCGAAAATCGGTGCGCCGGGGCCTATGTGCTCGACGCGGCCAGCGGGCAGGTGGAGACCTTGCTGGCTGACATGACCGTGCTGGCCACGGGCGGCGCGGGGCAGATATATCTGCACACCACGAATACCGAAGAGTCAATTGGCTCGGGTCTGGCCATGGCCTACCGCGCCGGGGCCTGGACCATGAACAGCGAGTTCATCCAATTCCACCCCACGGCGCTTTTCCAGAAGGCCAAACGCCGCTTCCTCATCTCCGAAGCCGTGCGCGGCGAGGGTGCGAGGCTCGTCAACGCGGACGGCGAGGCCTTCATGCCCCGTTACGACTCCAGGGCGGACCTGGCCCCGCGCGACATCGTCACCCGGGCGATCATGGATGAAATGCTGCGCACTGGGCACCCGTGCGTTTATCTCGACGCGGCGAATTACGTGAACATGGACATGACCAAGCGTTTTCCGACCATCCACGCCCGCTGTCTCGAAATCGGCATCGACATGACGCGCCAGCCAATCCCTGTGGTTCCTGCCGCCCACTACTCCTGCGGCGGGGTGCTCACGGACGAACGCGGCCGTACCACGCTCAAGCGACTTTACGCGGTGGGCGAATGCGCCTGCACGGGCGTGCACGGAGCAAACCGGCTGGCCAGCACCTCATTGCTCGAAGGCGTCCTGTGGGGGCGCGAATGCGGCCAGGAAATCGCCCGCGCGCTCTCGCACACCAAGCGCATGCCTCCCAAGCTGGCGGATTCCATCCCCGACTGGGACAGTCCCGGCAACAACCGCAACGAGGACCCCGCGCTCATCGCGCAGGACTGGGCCGCACTGCGACACACTATGTGGAATTACGTCGGCATCGCCCGCTCCACGGCTCGGCTCAAACGTGCGGTCACCGACATCAACAACCAGTATCACCAGGTCCAGAAATTCTATCGCGAAACCCCCGTCTCCAAGGCTATCGTGGACCTTTTCCACGGTTGCCAGACATCCTACATCATCACCACTGCCGCCTTGCGCAACGTAAAGAGCCTGGGCTGCCACTATCGGGTGGAATGACAATGTTCCTGACGGCCCTCTCCCTGTCCAAAACCATTGCCAGCCTGCCTCACCGGCTGGAGGTGATCTTCGCCTTTGCCGGAGAACTCACGCGGCGGGGGCAGAGTTTGCGGGCCGCCCAAGCCCTGGACTGCGGGGCACGATTGATCCTGCTCTCCGAGAACCTACGCTCGCGCGTCTCCGAATCGCTGACCGGCTGGGCGCTCAAGCGCCCTACAGGCTCCATCAGCGAAGGCTGGATGACCGTGGACATCGGCCTGGACCTGGACCGCATCGTTTTCGGCGAAACGTATGCCGGACTGCACACACGGTTGTGCACTCCCACCCCTTCTCCGCTCGTCTCGGTCTGGCTGAACGCCGAAGCCGACCAACTCGCCCCCCGAGACATGGAAACGGCCGTGACCCAGGCGCGGGATAAATCCCAGGCTGGCATGCTCCTCTCCTGCGCAAAAATGCTCGCCCCCCAGGCCCGAATCGCCATCGCGGTCGGCCAGATGGATGCGGCCTTCACGGCCGTGACGCTCCTGTGTTCGATCTTCGACGAGATGACCTGGGAACGCGAGGAAAACGCCGAGCTCTCCGAAGTTTTGGGCATCTGCCTAGCCGGGCTGGTCGTCGCACACGAATCCTGATCCCGCGGGCCGCCAAGCTTCCCCCCTTCCTCCACCGCTGTGAAACTTTTTTCGCACAGGCGCGCATTCATCACTCATGAATTGGGCACCGCAGCCCTGTCGCTCCTGCGCTGCAAACGAAAAGGCGGGGAGGCATGCGCCTTCCCCGCCTTTAAGCGATCCATGTCGTCTGGTTGCAAGCCTGCTAAACGTCGCCCTCGGGGTTCGGCCGAAAACGCGGCTGCGGCTTTTCCTTACGTTCGAAGGACTCCAGACCGAAGGCCAGCAAGACGGGACTGGCGATGAAGATCGAGGAGTAGGTGCCGAAGAAGATGCCGATGAGCAAAGCCAGTGAGAAGTCGTGGATCACGCCGCCTCCGAAAAGAAAGAGGCAGGCGATGACCAGAAGCGTAGTTCCCGAGGTCAGGATCGTGCGCGAAAGGGTCTGGTTGATGCTCGCGTTCAGCATCTCGCCCAGGGTGGGCGCGCTCTTGGCGCGGATGTTCTCGCGGATGCGGTCGTAGACGATGATCGTGTCGTTCAGGGAATAACCTATGATCGTCAAAACGGCCGCGATGACCGTGAGATCGAACTCCTTGTTCAGAAGCGCGAAGATGCCCACGACCATCACGATGTCGTGCATGAGCGAAATGATGGCGCCAAGCGCGAAGTTCAGACGAAGCTTCCAGCACAGCACCAGGGTGATGACCAGCGCTCCCAGGATCATCGCGCCCATGGGCGCGCCAACCAGCTTGAGGACGTAGATGCCGCCCGCAAGTCCCAGAGCCATGAATCCGGCGGCGAACCAACGCTGCTCGAAACGGCCGGAAATATAGATGGCGATGAGCAGCGTGGCGTAGAAGAGCGCCTCCATGGCCTGGGAGCGCAGATCCGCTCCGACCTTGGGACCGACGCTTTCCAGTCGCTGGATTTCATAGGGGACGTCGGGAATGTTGGCCCCGAAGGCGGCGCTCAGGGCCTCGCGAACATCGCCGGAGGCGGTTTCCGAGCCGGTCATGCGCACGAGATACTCGCGATCCCCCTCCATGCCGAACCGCTGAACCGTAGCGCCGGGCAGCCCAGTGGCGGCCACGGCGTCATTGAGCGTGCTCAGGTCGATCTCTTTGTCGAATTTGACCTGAACGATCATGCCGCCCGCAAAATCGATGCCGTAGCGGGGCCCGCCGTCGATGGCCAGGGAGATCAATGAGAAGAGAATCAGGACCGCCGAGAAAATGAACGCAAAGCGGCGCTTTCCGATGAAATCCAGCGAGGTGCCTGGTTTGATGATCGTGAGTCCCATGCTGCGTCCTCCCTAGATGCTCAGCTTGGCGGGAGCGTTCCTGCGCTCGGTCATGACGTCGAACAGAACGCGCGAGACGAAAATAGCCGTGAACATGGAGGCGAGGATGCCCAAGGTCAGGGTCACGGCAAAGCCGCGCACGGGGCCGGTGCCGAACTCATACAGCACCAAAGCGGCGATGACCGTGGTGATGTTGGCGTCGAGAATGGTCATGGTCGCCCGCTGGTAGCCCTCGTCGATGGCTGCCCGGGGCGTCAAGCCGTTTCGCAGGTCTTCCCGAATGCGCTCGAAAATGAGCACGTTGGCGTCCACGGCCATACCGATGGTCAAAATGATGCCCGCGATGCCCGGAAGGGTCAGTGTGGCCCCGAAGGCGGCAAGACCGGCCATGATGAGCACGATGTTCAGCATCAACACGACGTTGGCGATGACGCCCGCCATGCCGTAGTAAACGACCATGAAGACGACGACCAGGCCGAAGCCGATGAGTGCCGCGTTGACGCCCGCGTCGATGGATTCCTGCCCCAGGGAGGGGCCGACCGTGCGCTGCTCGAGCACGGTGACCGGGGCGGGCAACGCGCCCGCGCGCAGCACAAGAGCCAAGTCGTGGGCTTGGTTGACGGTGAAGGAACCGGTGATCTGGGCTCGACCGCCAGCGATCCTGTCCTGGATGACCGGGGCGGAATAAACAGACCCATCGAGCACGATGGCCAGCTTGCGGCCGACGTTCTCGCCCGTGATCCGCTCGAAGAGACGCGCGCCGCGGGTATCGAAGGTCATGGACACGTACGGCTGGTTCCAGGTGTCGAAGGCCGTGCCCGCGTCCACTATGTACTCGCCTGTCAGGGCGGCTTCGGAATGGACCACCACGGGACGTTCGAGGAAGGAGCCGTCGGGGTTGGTCACCCGCATGGTCATGAGTTCGCGGCCCGGGGGAAGCATGCCGCCAGAGGCGCGTTCGATATCTACGTTGTCGTCGACGAGGCGAAATTCGAGATGCGCGGTCTGGCCGATGATGGCGATGGCGCGCTCGGGCTCGTCGAGACCGGGCAACTGCACCTGGATGCGGCCGCCCGACTGCTTGCGGATGTCAGGTTCGGCCACGCCGAACTGATCGATGCGGTTGCGAATGGTGGTCACGGCCTGTTCGACGGTCATTTCGGCTAGGTAGTCTCGATATTCGGGCGTGAAGGCGAGGAGGTACTCGACGCGATCGTCCGCAGTGCGAGCGCGGTTTTGCACGACGAGATTCCTGAACGACTTGCTTAGAAGGGCGTCCATCTCCCCTTGCTGGTCGGCCCGAAGCAGGGTGAACGCCAAGCGTTGGCCCGGACGAGTGGAGGGCCGGAGCAGCGCGATCTTCTCATCCCGAGCGATGTCTCTGATCTCGTTGCCGAATTGGGCCAACTGGTTGGTCAACGCGGTGTCCACGTCGGCCTCTAACGTCAAGTGGATACCACCCTTAAGGTCCAATCCCAGATTAATCTGTTTCTCGGGAAGCATGGAGCCGAGAGCGGAGTCGCGAACGGAAGGGAATGAGGGCAGCATATACGCCAGCCCGAGCAACGTGACCACGAGGATAAGGCCGATACGCAGGCCCAATCGCAATTTCATGTCCGCTCCTTTGGTGCGAAGTGGAAGCCGTGTAGCAGCAGGCAATAGCAAAGGCAAGCGCCGGGAGGGGTCCCGGCGCTCGCTCACTGAGCTTCCACGCGAAATGGGCTATTTCTTGCCCTTGATCTCGCCGATGTCGGCCGGACCGGAAACGAAGTTGCGGTTGATCTTGATGGTCAACCCTTCGCCGATTTCGACCGAAAGGACATCGCCGTCGGTCTCTGTAATCCGGCCGTAGATGCCACCTCCGGTGAGCACATAGTCGCCCTTCTTCAGGCTGGCGAGAAACTCGCGGTGCATCTTTGCCTTTTTCTGCTGTGGACGAATAAGCAGAAAATAAAAGATGGCGAACATGAGAATGAGGGGCATGAAGGACATGAGGGCTCCACCCCCTCCTTCCGCTCCTCCGGCCGGAGCGCCCATGGCGTACGCGATGCTGTCGAAAAACATGTGAGGCTCCTCGTTCGGGTTAGCAGGGACAATACATGTTGCCGTAAGGCCTGTGCGAGAACGGACTCACCTTGTGGAAACGCTCGGCCAGGATGGGTTCGACGCCGACGTCGAACTCACGCGCGAAGGCCGCGACGTTGCACTTGATGATTTCCATGTCCGCGTCCTCGCAGGGCACGCACTTGAGCTTGGGCCCGAGCTGCTCCTCGGGAACCTCCCCGCGCACGTAGATCACGCCGCCGTGCATGCCCGTTCCCAGGGAACGGCCGCAGATGGGTGCATACGTCTTGTCGGAGAACATGCCAAGCAAAATGATGGCCCCGCCGGCCATGTACTCGCCGAGAAAGTCCCCGGCCTTGCCGCCGATGACGATGACGGGCTGCTTCTCCATGTAGGCTTTCATGTGAATGCCCACCCGGTAGCCCACGTCGTTGCGCACGAAAATATGTCCGCCGCGCATTCCGTAGCCGAGCACGTCTCCGGCCAAGCCGTTCACGACTACATACCCATCGTCCATAGTGTTGCCAAGCCCATCCTGGGCGTTGCCCTCCACACGGATGCGTGGGCCGCGCATGAAGGCGCCCATGTCTTGCCCCGGTGTTCCGTGGATCGTGAAGGAAAGGTCCCCGGCCAGACCGGTGGCGATATAACGCTGCCCCTTGATCCCGGTCAGGGTGAAACTCGTAACACCCTCGGTCACGGCCGCGCGGATGCGTTCGTTGAGCTCCCTGTAGTACACGCCCATGGCGTCAATGGTGAGCGACTTGCCTGCCATCACTTGCCCTCCATTTCCACGATGACGGGTTCACCTGCCTTGGGCGCCCATATCTTATCGAGCGTGCCGCAAACTTCGCGGATGGCGCTCTCCTCGCTGGACATGTAGACGCGGCTGCCCTCCTCGGCCACCACCAGCGGCCTAAGCTTGACGCGGTCGTTGAGTCCGAAAAGGCCGTTCTTGTTGCCGACCAGGATGGCGAAGGGGCCGTTGAGGCAGGCCGAGCCGTAGACCATGCGCAGCCCGGTGAAGAGCTTCTTCTCGCGTTCGTCCAGACGCTCGATCTCGTCCCAGAAGGGAGGCGCGAAGACCCAGGCCGCCATGCGCTTGGACAGGCCATGCTTGCGGATCAAGAGATCGATCAGGTAGGCCACGACTTCGGTGTCCGTCATCAGCGTGCAGACGTAGCCGTGCTCTTCGAGATAGCGCTTGTTGATGCCGTAAGACGATATTTCGCCGTTGTGGACGATGGACCAGTCGAGCAGCGTGAACGGATGCGCGCCGCCCCACCAGCCGGGCGTGTTGGTGGGGAAGCGGTTGTGGCCGGTCCAAAGATGCCCGGAATACTCGTCGAGACGGTAGAACTCGGCGATGTCCTCGGGAAAGCCCACGCCTTTGAACGCTCCCATGTTCTTGCCGCTGGAGAAGATGAAGGCCTTGTCCTCGACGTTTTGCGCCGCGCCGAGCGTGGTGTTCACGTACATGACCACCTT
This sequence comes from Alkalidesulfovibrio alkalitolerans DSM 16529, assembly GCF_000422245.1. NCBI lineage: Bacteria > Pseudomonadati > Thermodesulfobacteriota > Desulfovibrionia > Desulfovibrionales > Desulfovibrionaceae > Alkalidesulfovibrio > Alkalidesulfovibrio alkalitolerans. Next base: position 25,921 of record NZ_ATHI01000032.1, on the reverse strand, counting down.
GACGACGTAGTCCTCCTCTTCCAGTTCACGCCACTGCGGGCGGTCGTTCCTGGGTTCGAGGAAATAGCGCCAGACCTTGGGCGGCATGGACACGTTGGCCTTGAGGTTGGTGGGGATGGGCTCGGCCGCCTTGACATTGAAGTGCGACTTGAGGATAGCCTCGACCTCGGCCAGCCGCTCGTCCCGATAGCCCATGACGTGGAAGGCGTAGTAGTCGGCCATTTCGGGGTAGATGCCGTAGGCGGCGAAACCACCGCCGAGGCCGTTGCCACGGTCGTGCATGCTGGCCATTCCGGCGATGGCCACCGAGCCGGGGATGCGCACGCCCTTCGTGTCGATGACGCCGAAAACGCCGCAGCCGGAGATGTCCTTCTCGTAATCGAAGCTGTGTCGGCGGACAGTGTTCAAGATGCTCTCCTTGGGAAAAGGGATCGGTCGGCGACCGCCCTGCTCTACTCGTCGATCTCGATGACCAGGGCCGCGTTGGGGCAGACCTCGACGCAGGCGGGGGAACCCCGCTCCTTGCACAGGTCGCACTTGTAGATCTTGCCCACGTCCGGGCGGCGGCCGATGGAACCGAATGGACAGGCCATGATGCACGACCAGCAGCCGACGCAGCGATCCTCGAAATAATCGACCCGGCCCGTGTCGTGGTCCTTGGCCAAGGCGCCGGAGATGCAGGCCCGCACGCACTTGGGTTCCTCGCAGTGCTGACAGGACAAGGCCACGGCGTTTGGTCCGCGGTGAAAGACCGTCTTGCACGGGGTCAGCCCCTCGGCGCGCTCCTGGGTCCAGGCGATGATCAGGTCCTTGGAGCGGCTATGCGCGGTCAGGCAGGCCATCTCGCACAGATGGCAGCCGATGCAGTGTTCCTTGACGGGCTTGACGCGCATCTCGGCTACCTCCCGGCGTGCTTGAGGCCCAGAATGTCGAGCTCCACCTGGTTCAGGCCCACGGCGCGCAACTTGTCGCGGTTACCGCGCAGGCTCTCGATGGAGTTGAGCCCCATGGCGCCGAGCATCTCCTGGATCTCGTGCCCCCAGGCCCTGACCAAATTGGCCAGCTTGCGGGCCGCGATGTCCGGGTTCTGGCGCTTGGCTAGGTTGGGATCGTTGGTGGCGATGCCCCAGGGACACTTGCCGGTGTAGCAACGGCCGCACATGGTGCAGCCCACGGCCATGAGGGCGGCCGTGCCGATGTACACGGCGTCCGCGCCCAGCGCGATGGCCTTGACCACGTCGGCCGAGCAGCGCACCCCGCCCGAGACCACGATGGAAGCCCGGTTGCGGATGCCCTCCTCGCGCAGGCGCTGGTCCACGGAGGCCAGGGCCAGTTCGATGGGGATGCCCACGTAGTCACGGAACATGACCGGAGCCGCGCCCGTGCCGCCGCGCATGCCGTCGATGCACACGATGTCCGCGCCCGCGCGCACGATGCCCGAGGCGATGGCCGGGGCGTGATGCACGGCCGCGATCTTCACGGCCACGGGCTTGGTGTAGGCGGTGGCTTCCTTGAGGGCGTAGATGAGCTGCAGGAGGTCTTCGATGGAATAGATGTCGTGGTGCGGCGCGGGCGAGATGGCATCGGAGCCCAGCGGCACCATGCGGGTCTGCGAGACGCGCTCGTCGATCTTCTCGCCGGGAAGATGGCCGCCGATGCCGGGCTTGGCGCCCTGACCGATCTTGATCTCGATGCCGCAGCCCGCGTTCAGGTAGTCGCGATGAACGCCGAACCGCCCCGAGGCCACCTGCACGATGGTGTTCTTGCCGTACTGATAGAGGTCCTTGTGCAGTCCGCCCTCGCCCGTGTTCCAGGCGATGCCGAGCTCGGTGGCCGCGCGGGCCATACCCACGTGCAGGTTGAAGTTGATTGCGCCAAGGCTCATGGCCGCAAACATGAGAGGATAGTTCAACTCGATCTGCGGGGCGATCGTCGTCTTCAGCGAGGGGCCCTCAGGCGTGTCCTCGAGTTCGATCCGCTCGGGCTTGGCGCCAAGGAAGGTCTTGAGCTCCATGGGTTCGCGCAGGGGATCGATGGAAGGGTTGGTCACCTGGCTCGCATCGAGGAGCATGTTATCGAAATAGATGGGGATGTCCGTGACGCAGCCCATGCCGCCCAAGAGCACGCCGCCAGTCTCAGCCTGACGGTAGATGTTCTTGATGAAGTGCGGCTTCCACAGGTGGTGTTCGCGGAATTCCGAGGGCTTACGACGGATGGTCAGACACTGGGTCGGGCACAGCGCGGCGCAGCGATGGCAGCCGACGCATTTTGTGTTGTCGTGGACGACCTTCTGGCGGTTCTCGTCGAAAGTGTGCACACCATACGAGCATTGGCGCACGCAGACCTGGCAATCGATGCAGGCCTCGCGGTCGCGGTCCACGTGGAACTCGTGAAAGGTCTTGGTGATGGGTGTGAATGCCAAGGCGGACCACCTCGCGTGAGGGTTTGGGTCATCCCCGCATGCGCCGGGCGATTGCTCCAGGCCACGACGCCGGTCGAGAAATGAGGGACGAACATTGTAAAACTTCCTTGCGTGGCGTCAAGGAAAAGTCCGTCGTAAAAACCACACTCACGCACGGCTGTCAAGAACTGATAAGTCAAGTAAATCAAGGATTCGCGGCGATTTTCACAGAATGTCGATAACATTTTTGTGAACGTTTACAATTTTGTACACCAGAACCCCTTAATATCATTCAATTTTGCAGGGCGAACGGCGAACGGCATTCGCGATAGGGGGCGAAGCCCTCCCAAAACGCTTCCCGAAGGCCCGGAAAATCGACACGCCGCCCTCCTGATATGCGTCTGGTCACAACGCAATCCACAGGGCCGAAACGCTTGCTCGCCTGATTGCCCAAAAATGACATCTCGGCGAAGGGCGAGACGAGCACGCGGGGCCACATGCCCTTCCCTTCGAGAATTGCTTGGCGCTGCATCGCGATCAGTAGCCCGAGCCGGGATGGATCGTTGTCGTCATGGGGATAGACGATGGCGAAGCCTTCCCGCACCAATGCTTCCTGGGCCGTGCCCCCTTCAGGGAGGATGACGTGGGCCAGAATGCGGCCGTGGCGGTCGCGTCCGGAACCGTCCGACACGAGTTCCACTTCCTTGCCGAAAACCAGCGCGCGCAGCCTTTCACGGGCCTGCGCGGCGTAGTGTTCGTCCGGCCTGCCGTCGCGGCCGATCTCGGGCGCGTCGATGGCCGCGAGGCGCACCGTACGGCCGTCCGTGGTCGTGAAGGTATCGCCGTCGATGATGAACCGCGCCCGGACGGTTTCGGGCCCGGCCGCACCGGACGGGATAGGGAGGACGAGGCACAGCGCCAGCCAGAAAAACGCAAAAAGGCGGCACATGGCCGCCTTTTGCATGAACGTTCGGGAATTGAATCCGTTGCGCATCAGCTTTCGTAGTAGGACTTGAGAACCTGGCTGCGCACGGGGTGGCGCAGCTTGCGCAGGGCCTTGGCCTCGATCTGGCGGATGCGCTCGCGGGTGACGTTGAAGAGTTTGCCCACTTCCTCGAGGGTGTGGTCGGACTTCTCGCCGATGCCGAAACGCTTGCGCAGCACCTGCTCCTCGCGCGGAGTGAGGTCGGCCAGCACCCGGGCGATCTGCTCGCCGAGCTTGGTGTTGACCACTTCCTCGGCCGGCGCCACGGCCTTCTTGTCCTCGATGAAATCGCCCAGGGAGGAGTCTTCCTCGTCGCCGATGGGCGTCTCAAGGGAGATGGGCTCCTTGGCGATCTTGAGCACCTTCTTGACCTTTTCCAGGGGGTAGTCCATGCGCTCCGCGATCTCCTCGGGCGTGGGATCGCGGCCCAATTCCTGGACCAGGTAGCGCGAGGTGCGGATGAGCTTGTTGATGGTCTCGATCATGTGCACGGGAATGCGGATGGTGCGGGCCTGGTCCGCAATGGCGCGGGTGATGGCCTGCCTGATCCACCAAGTGGCGTAGGTCGAGAACTTGTAGCCGCGCTGGTATTCGAACTTGTCCACGGCCTTCATCAGGCCGATGTTGCCTTCCTGGATCAGGTCCAGGAACTGCAAGCCGCGGTTGGTGTACTTTTTGGCGATGGATACGACCAAACGCAAGTTGGCCCGGATGAGTTCCTGCTTGGCGCGCATGGCCACGTCGTTGCCGCGCTTAATGCGCCACAAGACCTCTTCGAGGTCCGAAACGTTGTGGCAGCACTTTTCCTGCAGGCGTATCAGGATTTCCATTTTTCCGGCCAGCATCTCCTTGTAGGAGAAAAACTCCTCCACGGTAAGCCCCAGGGCGTCGGCAGCCTTGACCGGATTCATCTCGCGGGCGTCCACGGCCCGGAAGAGTTCCTGGATTTCCGCCTGGGTCTTGCCGGTGGACATGATGTAGGCGGCCAGATCGCGCTGACAGTTGTGCATCTGGCGCACGTAGTCCCCCACCGTCTCGATGATGCGATCGATGAGGGTCTTCTCCAGCTTGATGTCCCGCAGCTTGAGCACGATGTCGTCCTTGAACCCGACGATCTCCTGTTGCACGGCGGCCACGCGGCGCGAGAGAGTGGCGCAGGAATCGAGCTTCTGGAAAACCTTGCGCTTCTTCTTGAAGGAGTTTCTAATCTCTTCGAGAAGATGGATGACGCGCTGGCGTTGGTTCATCTCGTCTTCGGAGGGGTCGTCTTCCTCGATGGTCTTGACCACGTCCTTGAGCTTGATGCGGCCGTTCTTCAGATCCTGGCCCACCTGGACCAGTTCCTCCACGGCGATGGGCACCTCGACCAGGGCGTAGAGCACGTCCATCTCGCCGGATTCGATCTTCTTGGCGATGACCACCTCGCCTTCGCGGTCGAGCAGCGGCACCGCGCCCATCTCGCGCAGGTACATGCGCACGGGGTCTGTGCTGCGCGCGGCGTAGTCGGCTGAGTCCTCGGTCTCCTCCATGTCGATGATGGAGGCCGCGTCACAGATCTCGTCCTCGCCCAGGTCCACGGCGCCCATGGTGTCCTTTTTCGTGGCCTCCTTCTCGGAGTCCACGATGGCGATGTCGAGCTGATCGAAGATCGTGATGATCTCCTCGATCTGCTCGGGACTGTTGATTTCGGCAGGCAGGGCGTTGCCAAGCTCCTCGAAGGTCAGGAATCCCTTCTTCTTGCCTTGGGCGATGAGCCCCTGGATCTGCTGAATGTCCTTAAGATTGTTCATTAAGCCTCCCGCACATGTCTGTCATGGCGTCGTTGAGCGCCGTGGTCAGCCTGAGCACTTCCTCGTGATCGTTGCGCCGCGCAGCTTCGCGCAGCGCCTCCTGAAGGTGGCGACGCCGACGGCCGCAGATGACGGCCGCAAGTCCCCGCGTCATTTCTTCCCAGGCCTTGGCGAAAGCCTCGCCCTTGTGTTGGGGCAAGCCGCTCTTTTCCCCGAAAAACCGCTTTTCGTCCTCGTCGAGGAGATGAAGGAGCGTATCGTAGCCACCTTCCCCATTATCGCGGATTTTCTCCCAAAAAGAGCGTCCCCAGTCGGATTCGAGAACCAAGTCATATTCGTTATCGCGAAATTCCCGCCAACATTCGGGATGCAGCACCACGAACGCCAGAAGCTGCCTGTCGGCGGCGCTGCTCTCGGCACCCACGCCCCCATGGCGCGCGCCGAAACCATGGCTTCGGGACGCGTTTCCCGCTGCGTCCGCTGCATCCGCCGCGCCCGCTTTCCCACCGCCCTTGACCATGGTCATGAAGCCCCGCCGCAGCGTCGCCTCGTCGAGGCCGAGCCCTTCGGCCACGCGCGGCAGGTACCAGGCCAGCCAATCGCGCTCGCGCAGGCCGCTCAAAAAGGCGCGCGCCCACTCCATGACCTCGCGCGCCGAACCGGTAGCGCGCACCTCGGTCAGACAGAAATCGAGCCCGTCCCTGGCCTCGTCCAGGCAGGCGGCGAACCCCTCGCGGCCGCGGGCCTTGAGCAAGTCGTCCACGTCCTGCCCGTCGGGCAGAAGCACCACCGAACAGGCCAATCCCTGGCCGAGGATCATCTCCGCGCTCTTCAACGCAGCCTTGCGGCCCGGCGCGTCGCCGTCGAAAACCAGATCCACCCGCTTGCAGAACCCCGCCAGCCGCCTGACCTGTTCTGGCGTCAGCGCCGTGCCGAGCACGCCCACCGCATCGGCGAAGCCGAACTGGTGCAGCGAGAGCACGTCCATGTAGCCTTCGGTGAGCAGCGCCCGGCGCGAGCGAGCCATGCTGGGCCGCGCCTGGAACAGGCCGTACAGGTGCTCGCCCTTCTTGTAGATGGGCGAATCGGAGCTGTTCAGATACTTGGCGGATTCGGTGTCCTTGGGGTCCACTACCCGGCCGCCGAAGGCGATCACCTTGCCCGCGAGATCCTGGATGGGAAAGATCAGCCGACCGCGAAAACGGTCATAGACACGGCCTGCATCGTTCTTCGAATACAGACCGGCGGCCACTCCGTCGGCCTCGGAAAAGCCCTTGGCCGAAAGGTGGCTCTTCAGCGCCTCCCACTCGTTCAGGGACGCGCCAAGGCCGAAGCGCTCCACTACCTCGGGCGTGGCCGAACGCCGGGAAAGATAGTCGCGCACGGTCCTGCCCGAGGCGCGGTTGAGCGTGGACCGGAAATAGTCCTGGGCCACGCGGTGCATCTCAATGCAGACGTTCTTGAGCTTTCGCCTCTCGTCCGCCTTGGGGTCCGGCGCCAGGGCCTTCAGACGCACTCCCGCCTCGGCGGCCAGCGCCTCGACGGCGTCACGAAACTCAAGGCCGTTGATGCGGCCGTAGAAGTCGATCACATCGCCGGTAGCTTGGCAGCCAAAGCAATAGTAAAACCCGAGATCCTGATTCACGGAAAAGGATCCCTTGGTTTCCTGATGGAAGGGGCACGGCCCCATCCATCTGCCTCCGGCGGCTGGACGAAGCTCGACATAGCGCCTGACAACCTCCACGAGGTCGAGACGCGACTTGAGCTCCTGGATGACTCCGGAATCGTAGCCCATGCCTTTCTGCCGCCTTCCGCCGTCGCGGTGGGCAATACCTAAGTCCTCGCCGCCGCTTGACAAGGGGTCAGGAGAACTCGATGATCGTTTTTCCGTCGCCGCCCTCCTCCTCGGAGGCAAGCGCGAACCGGGCCACGGCAGGAAAACCCTTCAGGAACATGTGCACCTCGCGCCTGAGCGCGCCGCTTCCCTTGCCGTGAATGACATCCGCACGCAACGCGCCGCGAAGCAGCGCCTGATCGCAAAACCGGGCCAGGGAGGCCAGGGCCTCCTCGGCCCGTAGCCCGCGAAGATCCAGGGCAAGCTGTTCGCCCGCCTCGGCGCGCACCAGAACCTTCGATTGCTTGACGGACTCTCGCGGGGCGGTCGAACGGGCGCAATCGCCGATCTCCACCCAGAGCGAAACGCCGCCGATGTCCAGCTTGACCTGACGACGTTTAATATCGATGGCCTGAACCACGCCCGACTTATCCCATGGCAGATAACGCACCTGCTCTCCGATGGCAAGGTTGTCCAGGGACAGGACGTCCTCGGGAGGACGCTCGGACGCCGCGGGCTTTTGCAGGCTTTCGCGGGCCTTCGCCAGGTCGGCCAGGGCCTTCTTGCGTTCGATCTTACCCTCGCGCCAGGCGCGCACGATCTCCTGCGAGGCCGCCTGGAGCCGTTCCAGCACCTTGGCGCTCTCCGCCTTGTATCGCTCTTCCAAACGCTTGCGCTTCTCGTCGAGCTTGCGCTGCTCGCGCTTGAGGGAGTCGAGTTCGCGTTCGCGCTCCACGGCCAACTCGTTCAGGCGGTTGAGTACCTTGGATGAATCGCCGCCATCCAAAAGCAGGTTCTGCTCGGCCCGCGTCAGTATCTCGGCGGGCAAACCGTGCTCGCGCGCCACGTCCAAGGCGATGGAGGCCCCGACCTGATCGTAGGCCAGCTTGAAAAGCGGCTTCTTGGTCGCCGGATCGAAGAGCACGGAGGCGGAGCGCACGCGCGGATTGGTCAGGCCGTAGGCCTTGAGTCCGGGAAAGTGCGTGGCGCAGGCGCAGATCGCACCGCGCTCCATGATGGAGTCCACCACGGCCTGGGCCAGGGCCGCTCCCTGCGCCGGGTCGGTGCCTGCGCCGAATTCGTCGAGGATGACCAGGGTGTCCGCGTCCACCTCGGGCCAGGCGCGCGCGAGCGATTTGATCTGGGCGGTGAAAGTGGAGAGGTGCTCCTCGAGGCTCTGCTCGTCGCCGAGAAAGGCAAAAATCCTTTGGAAACACGGTAGGCTGGAGCCTTCGACGGCAGGCACGGGCAATCCCGAGAGGGCCATGAGCGAACACAGGCCGAGCGTTTTCAGGCAGACGGTCTTGCCGCCAGCGTTACCGCCGCTGACGATCAGGGCCAACTGGTCGTCGAGCAGGGAGATATCCTGGGACGCGGTCTTTTCGCCCGCCAGGACGAGCAGCGGATGACGCGCCTCCATGAGCTTAAGCGGTCGTCCCTCGGCGGGCAGGAGCGGCACGCCGTCGAGCGCGCGGCACAAAGCCACCTTGGCCAGCAGAAAATCGACCTCGGCCAGGAGCCCGGCCGTGGCCTTGAGCGCCTCGATGTCCTGGCGCGCATACGAGGTGAGCAACGCGAGAACCTTTCGCTCTTCTTCGCGTTCCTCCTGCTTCAGTTCCTGCAGGCGGTTGTTCACGTCCACCAGAAACAGCGGCTCGAAGTAGCAGGTCTCGCCGGTCTGGGAATAGTCGTGGATGATGCCTGGAAAACGGTTCTTAAAACTGGTCTTGAGCGGCACCACGAAGCGATCGGAGGAGATGGTCATGTAGTCCTCCTGAAGATAGGGCGCAAGCCCCTCCTTCTGGAGGAAATCCTTGACCCGCTTGGTGCAGGTCTGATTGATCGAGCGAATCTCCGCGCGCACGGAAAAAAGCTCGGGAGAGCTTTCATCCCTGAGCCGGCCGTCAGTGTCCAGGCAGCGCTTTATGCCTGCCGCGAGCGTTTCCGGAAAAGCCGCCCCGGCCACGAGACCGTGCAGACGCTCCCAAGGGCGACGAGCGTACTCCGCCAGCGCCTGACGGAGACTCCTGGCTGCGGCGAGCACGTCACGCACGGCGGCCAGGGCATCGAGATCGAGCACCGCAAGGGGCGAACCCAGATAGGCGAAGAGCCCCCCAAGGTCGGGAGACGCTGGCAGCGTATAGCCCGACTCGCCCTGCCAGGCCAGGGCCTGGACCAGAAGGTCGTGGGCTTCCTCCCGTGCCTGGGCCCCCGGCAACGGCCCGGCGGCAAGGCAAAGGCCGCGACCGGCTTCGGTCACGGCAAAATCCGCCAGCGCGGACAAAATCTTGGGAAATTCCAGAAGCTGGAAGGTGCGGCGTTCCATGGGGGACAATGCGGCCCAAGGCCGCGATCAGGACAACCGGGCGCGCACGGCGGCGCTGGCCTTGGCGCCGTCGAAACGTCCCTTGTGCGCCGCCATGAGAGCCTTCATGACCGCGCCCATGTCCTTCATGGAGGACGCCTGGACTTCGGCCACGGCCGCCTCGATGGCGGCGGCCAGTTCCTCGTCCGACATCTGGGCGGGCAGGTAGGCCTCCAGGATGATCAGTTCCTCGCGCTCGCGCGACGACAGATCCATCCTGCCAGCGGCATCGAACTGCTCGATGGATTCCTTGCGCTGCTTGGCCTGGCGGCCGACGATCTCGATGACGTCGCCGTCGGTCAGCTCGCGCAACAGTTCCACCTGCCGGTTCTTAAGGGCCGCCTTGAGCATTCTCAAGGCGGCCACCTTGACTTCTTCCTTGGCCTTGTAGGCCTTGATGTAGTCGGATTCGATGGTCTTTTGCAGGCTCATGACAGGTCCACCATCAGGACATGTTCATCTTGCGCATTTTCTTGAGCAGGCGCTTGCGTGCGGCGGCCTTCTTCTTCTTGCGCTGCACGCTGGGCTTTTCGTAGTGCTGGCGCTTCTTGAGCTCGGACAGCACGCCGGCCTTTTCGATCTGCTTCTTGAAACGGCGCAGCGAAATATCGAAATTGTCGCTGTCGTCGAGAATGACTCCGGGCAAAGGAATCACCTCCTCTTCGTAATATGCTCCCCGAAAGGAAGTGGTTTGCATACCCCACCCCCTTCCACAAGGCAAGCGATTTCCCGAAAAACGGCCGGACAAGACAAAAGGCCCCCGGAGACGAACTCCAAGGGCCTTTCCATGCGATGCGCCGATTCCCTACGGAACGAGAGGCGAGATGGTCACGGTCGGGCAAAGCCCTTTCAGCGCGCCTTCGGGATACGGTTGCAGGATGTTGTAGGAGATGGCCTGGGTCTCCTGGGCGTGGCCCTTCGTGTCGTCGCAATCGCAGTAGGCGCCATTGACTTCGAGGATGTGTTCGATGCGGTTCTGGAAGGCTTTGACGAAGGCGCTTCCGAGGCCGTCGAAGCTCATGTTGCCCAGCCGGAACTGCCCCTTGATCTTAGCCACCTCGTCCAGCGAGAGGGAGTTGGCCTCAAGGTCGGCTTGCTTGGTGATGTACCCCCACACAAGGTTGCGCTCGGGGATGGTGATGGGCTCGACGGCATCGATGATGGTGTGGGGCATGATGATGCATTCCTTGCCCACTGTAATCTTGGCATCCGCCTTGCCGCGCACAAAGGAGTTGAAGCCGGTGAAGACCTTGCGGCCGAGATGGGCGTTGATGACCTTGCCGCCGTGTGCGGTGACGTTCATGCCGTCGTAGGTCGAATTGACGATGTAGCAGCTTTCCTGGGCGTTGGCGCCATCGCCGAGGCTCGACGACTCGATGTAGGCCCGCTGCGAGACGAGCACGTTGTTGCCCACCTTACAATTGCCCTTAACCACGGCATAAGGGCTGACGAACGCGCTCTCTGGAACTTCCACCCCCAGCTCGGGGATGACCGAGCTGTAGATGGGGATAAAGTCTTCCTTGCGGCTCTCGCAGAAGTCGATCAGTTCGCCCTTAGGCTTAGAGCCGGGAGTGAGGCTGATGTACTTGTCCACCACGCCGTCAGGGAAGCGATAGTTGAACTCAAAGGCGCCCTCGGCGCGCACCCAGATGCGCCCTTTCTCGATTTTTTCGTGGCTCAGATCCCCGGCCTGGACATAGGAGAACTCGCCGAAGACGCAGTCGTGGCACATGGACAGATCGACCGTGGCGAACGGCATGAGCAGGCAGCCTTCCATGGTCGTTCCATGAATGTTCGAGTAATGCAGCGCCACGGTGTTGATGATGCGGAATATCTCAAGGCTCTCGGGGTTGTGTGAATTGGCGTGCACCAGGGTCTTGACCAGCATGCTGTCTTTGATGCGAATGATTTCGTCATCGTACAGCGTGACCTTGATGCCGTCGAACTCCAAAGTGCTTCCCTTCGCCTTCAATTCGTCACCACGAATGTCGCTCTTATAGAGAATGCTGTGATCGACCTCGCATTTACCGAGAAAATACGTTCCCGCAAGGCTGGAATGCTTGAAACTGAAATACAGAGGGTGGTTTGGCGTCAGGGCGTAGAACGCATAGTACAGCGCATGGCTGTCCACGGGAACGAGGTTGCGAACATATGGCGCGACATCGAAATACGGCTTGCGCAAATTGATGCTTACGCGGGTGATGATGTGCTCAAGGAGCTTTTCTATCTCTCGCATAATGGTATCCTTATAGACGGGTTGAACGGGAAGTAGCGCGCCCCTATGGCGCATTCTAGCCCGTTTGTTCAATGATCAAACCATTAACTATCGGGACCGGACTGTCAACTGGTCGGCAATATACTGAAAACAAAACAGTTTTCCGCCCTAGAATCTATCTTTCTAGATGGCGAGCGCCTTGTTTGGCCGGTCCTGCTGGGTGATCCTTTCATGCCAGTATGCCGTGGGAACACAAAGCGTTTGGCCTTGCGTTCCCACGGCGCTACAGGTCAACCCGCTGCGGGCAACGTGACCTGCATGCCCATGATGGGCCAGACGACCATGACGAACAGGCCGATCATGGCCATCAGGATCGCCGAGGCGATGGTTCCGTACTTGAAGAACTCGCCCGAGGTGAACTGTTTGGAATCATAGGCGATGGCGTTGGGCGCAGCACCCACGAGCAGCAGGAAGGGCATGCCCGCCGCGGCAAGGGACGCGAAGAGGATGACCTCGCCGGACACGCCGAGGTAGGGGGCGACGACCAGGGCCACGGGCAGCGATATGGCGATGGCTGCCACGTTCATGATGAAGTTGGTCATGATCAGCACGAAGAAGGTCATACCCATGACGAAGACGAACCAATGGGCTTCCTGGAAGATGGTCAGCCAGTTCACGGCCAGCCACTGGGCCGCGCCGGTCTCCCAGAGGCAGAAGCCGATGGACATGGCGCCCGCGAAGAGCAGGATGATGTTCCAGGGAATGGCTTCCAGATCGTTGATATCCAGAATCTTGATGATGAAGAAGGTGATCGTGGAGACCAGCAGAACCGCGGCTTTGTTGTAGTCGGCCAAGGCCGGGATGAAGGACTGCAGCGACATGAAGGCGATGACGCCGAGCACGATCGCTCCGGCGAGGATCTCGTTGCGGGTCACGGGGCCCATGTTCTTGTCGAGCTCGTCCACCTTCTTGCGCAGACCGGGAATGGTGGCCTTTTCGGGCTTGAAGAAGACCATCATGAAAGCCCACAAGATGACGACCATGAGTGCGCCCAAAGGCAGATTGTAGTAAAAGTACTCGAAGAAGGTGATGTCCGTATCCATCAATTCTTTGTAAAAGCCCAGGGCGACCATGCCGCGCGCCGCGCCGAGCAGACAGATGATCGAGCCCGCGCCCGCCACGTAGGCCATGCCGATGAACAGGCCCTTGCCGAACTTGGTGACCTTGTCGCCCTCGCCGTAAAGGCTGTAGATGGCCAGGAGCAGAGGATAGACCGTGGCGGCCACGGCCGTGTGGGCCATGAACAGGGTCAGGAAGGCCGTGACGAAGAAGCAACCCAGGTAGATCATGCTCGTGCGTTCGCCCACGATCTTCAGCATCTTGTAGGCCAGCCGCCTGGTCAGGCCGGTCTTGGTGAAGACGATGCCGATGACGATGGAGCCGAAGATGAACAGCACCGAAGGGTCCATAAAGGCTCGAAACGCCTCGCGTGCGGGCCTGATGAAGAACAGGGCCTGCAACGTGCCGATGAGCAGCGAGGTGACGCCGATGGGCACGACCTCGAAGACCCACCAGATGCCCGCCCACAGGAACACGGCAAGCGCTCCCTTGGCCTCGGGGCTCAAGGCGAAGCTGACGCCCAGCGGGTCGATGGCGTCGGGCCATGGAGGGGAATAATAGACGGTGAAGAACAGGGCCGGGCCCAGGAACATGAAAAACAGCTTGGACCAGTTGATGGGCTTGTTCTGTACAACTTCAGCGGCGCTCATTGTATTCTTTCTCCTGAATCTGCGAGAGTGTCTCGAAAAATCGCCACGGGCGGACGGCTAGTCCATCACGCAGGCCAGCATCCGCCTGCGAACCTCTTCAAAGAGGTCTCCGTAGCGCACAACACCGACGATCTTGCCTCCCGACCGGACCAGCAACGGCTGGCGGATGCCCAGGACGTAGCGGTGCAACGCCTTGTCCAGGCTGTCGTCGGCATCCACGTACTTGTGGTCGGCCAAAGGGCCGATGACATCGCCGACCTTCAGCGATGCAGCCCTGGAACAGACCTTGTCCAGGGATTCAGGCCACAGATCGTACTCGCGGTACATGTTTGAGACATACTCGCTCAAGAGCGCGGTATGAGAGCTCTTTTGCTGTAGAATCTTCTTGTAGGTGGGTTCGAGGGCGAGAAAAATGTCGAGCATGGTCAACACGCCGACTATCTCACCTTTTTCCGAGAACACGAGAGCGTCGCGGTGAGCCCTCTTGTCCCCTCTTTCCTGTTTGTACTTCTCGAAGGCCAGAAAACACTCATACAACGTGTCGGTCTCTTTTACGGCGACGTATTCCGAAATCGGAATCATCAAATTCCTAACGCTGGCGGAATCCATTGTCGTACCTTCCCGGGTTGGGGTCTTGTTGCGGTGCCTAGTCTCTAATCCGTCAGTTACTCTTCTCCCACGATAAACGAGGTCATGTGATAAATTGAACAAGGCATTATGTCAACTGGCCGTAACCCAAATCTCCCGTGCGCTCCACACTTTCATTAGACCTAACGAATGCCCGTAGAGCGCGTATTTTCGCGCCCTTCCGAGCGCAATCGATTACCGCTCGCCTTACAACCCGAAGGTAAATAATGCTAGCGATAAAAATCGAAAGCCAAGATGATCGGCGACCGCAGCCTTCGCGATCCGGGGTCGAGTGAAAAAAGGGGCAAATCCTTGCGTGATTCCGCCAGAGAAGAGGTCCCGCGTGAAGTCTCTCACGGAAAATCTCCACGCGAAACAAGGATAAAACGCCGGAAAGCGTGGCTTAGGAGGATCGTGAAGATTGGGGCAATATCCGCCTCGTTGCGCCCATGTTTCTCGCTCCCCCGGTAGGCCGTATGCGAAGTGCGCCCGGCATCTGTAGCGCCAGGGCATAGACGACGAACGGCAACGCCGCCTGGGTCAGGGCGAAGACCGCCGCCACGCGGCGATCGCCGCCCGCGGCCAGGGTCACGGCCTCGGTTGTCAGCGTGGGTATGCGCCCTGCCCCGGCAAAGATCGTGGGCAGATATTGCGAGACGCTCACGGCGAACCCCACGGCTGCGGCAAAGGCCACGGGCCGCAACAGAAGCGGCAGCTTGACGGTCCAAAAGGCGCGCATGGGCGAGGCCCCAAGGCCCAGGGCAGAGCGGACGTAGCGCTCGTCCAAGGCTCGCCACGGATCGGCGAGCGACAGGAAGACGTACGGGAAGACAAACAGCATGTGGGCCAGAATCACCGCGAAGAGCGTCCCGTCCAGCCCCAGATGCACCAAAAGAGTCTGTAGCCCGTACATGAAGGCGATCTGCGGCACCAGAAGCGGCGCATACAGCAGCCACGGAGTGTATCTGGCGGCCCTCACCCCGCGCCGGGCCTCGTTCTCCAAGCAGCCCACGGCCAGAAGGAGCGATGCGGCCATGGCCGACACGCCCACGACGATCGTGTTCCACAACGGCCAGGCCAATTCGGGCAGGGCGCGCCGCCAGGCGTCGAGGCTCCATTGCGAGGGCAGTGCCTCGGGAAACCACCACGATCTGGCCACGGACCACAGAACGAGCGCCGAAAGCCCCAGGCCGAAGACGCCCCAGACGGCTCCGGCCACGCCGAACACGGCCACGGCCCCTCCCCTGCCCCCGCGCCCCCGGCCGCCCGATACGAGCCAGTCGCGCGCGAGGCGGGCCGCCGTGATCTCTCCAAGCCGCCAGACGCCGAGCGCACCGACGACCACGGCCAGTTGCACAAGCGCCCCGGCCGTCCCAGGCAGGATCATAGCCGGATCGCGGTCCAGGAAGAGACGATAGACGTAGACGGCCAAAGGCGGCGGCGTGGATGGCCCGAGGATCAGGCCCACGTCCACCACGGACAGGGAAAAGGCGAGCAGGGCGTACACGGGCAAACGGATCTGGGGATAGACCTGGGGCAGGATCACCTTGCACCAGGCGGCCGCCCCTCCGTACCCAAGGGAACGGGCCACGGCCAGGAAACGGATTGTCTGGGTCTGTCCAAGCGCGCCGATGGTCATGAACAGGAGGTAGGGAACCGCCTTGAGCAGCAGTCCCGCGATCATGGCCAGCCCGTAAGGGTCTTGGATGATGCGCAAATCCGGCGGCTGCGTGAAGCCCGTGAGCCAGGGCGATACCAGGCGCATGAGCCAACCGCTCGGAGCGATCACAAAGGCCAGGCCGATGGCCACGGCCGCGTGCGGCGCGGCCAGCATGGGCGCGAGCAGTCCCTTCAGCCGCGAAAAGAACGGAGTCCCGTGGGCTGCTGCGCACAGCGCCACCGTCACGGCCAAGGCCAGGACAGTGGAGCCGAATCCGACCGCCAGGGAGACGGCCACGGCAGCGGAAAGCCCAGGCATCTCAAGAAGATGCCGGAGGGCAGAAAGATCGAGGGACGTCCGCCCCAGGGCTGGAAACCAGCCCACGGCAGGCAGAACGGTTCCGGCGAGCCCCGCCGCCACGGGCAGCAGGAACGCCGACACCGCGAGCCAGGGGAAGAAACGCAGCATGTTAGCCGCCGTACCGCCTGCCCCACTCCTCGACGATCATGTTCATCCACGACGGGTGCGGCTCGGGCAGGGGGCGGTCCAGTTCATCCGGGGCGAGCGTGGCCGGTCCCCGCGGCAAGGCGTCGAACAGGGCACGGTCTCCAGCCGTCAGCCTGTTTAGGTCGAGCACGGTCATGTCTCCCCACACGCGCGGATCCTGCTTCCTGGCCTGGGCCTCGGGCGAAAGCAGGAAGTCTGCCACGACCATGGCCGCTTCCCTGGCCGAGGAGTTGAAGGGGATGGCCACGAAATGGGTGTTGCCGATGGTCCCGCCCGCAAGGACGAAGGTGCGCACGCTCGGCGGAAGCTGGCCCGACTGGATCAGATTCGAGGCCTCGGCCGGGTGGAACGAGATGCTCATGTCCACTTCGCCGTCGGCCAGAAGCTGGTGCTGCACCGAGGCGTTCTCGGGAAACTGCCTGCCACTACGCCACAGGTTCGGTTTGAGTTGTTCGTACCAGGCCCACAGCGGCGCAGTCACGATCTGAAAGTTTGCGGGGGTGGCCGGAAGTTGGAGGACCCCGGCGTCATCGACCAGTTCGATGAGCGCCTGCTTGAGGAACGTCGAACCCATGAAGTTGCGCACCTGCGGGTGTGTGAAACGGCCGGGATTGGCCGCGGCCCAGGAAAGAAGAGCCCGCATGTCGCGCGGCGGATCGGGCAATCTGGCGGCATCGTGCAGGAACACGATCTGAGCCATGCCCCAGGGCGATTCCAAGCCCTCCACCGGTACCGTGAAATCGAGAAGAACCGTGGGCTTGCCGTCGTAGTCCACGAGCGCGGCGTTGGGCAGCCGGTCGGCGAAGGGGCCGTACAAAAGGCCGTTCTCCTTCATGGCCAGAAAATTTTCGCCGTTGATCCACAGCAGGTCCACGGAGCCGCCCGATGTCCTACCCGCATTTTTTTCGGCCAAGACGCGGGCCACGGATTCTGCCAGGTTCGTGACCTTGACGTGGCGCAAGGTAATGCCATGGCGACGCGAAACCTCAGCAGCCACCCAGGCTATGTAGTCGTTGGCCGCCTCGGACCCTGCCCAGGCGTTCCAGTAGACGGTCTGGCCGCGCGCCGTGGCGAGAACAGCGTTCCAGTCGTCCGCCGACGCACGTGCTGAAACCGAACCGGCCAGGAGCACAAGCACGGCCATGAAAGAAATCGACAGGCGAAACATGGATCACTCCTTTGAATCAGGTATCGAGGGAAACGACGGGGCCATGGGCGGCCTCGGCGTCGGACTGGTCGTGGGTGACCAGCAGGGTCGGCAGCCCAGCCGCCCTGGCATGATCGAAAACGAACTGGCGGAACTCCTTCCGCGTCTCGACGTCCAGACTCGCGAACGGCTCGTCCAATAACAATGCACGGGGTTTGGCAAGGAGCGTCCGCATCAATGCCACGCGGGCTCGTTGCCCGCCGGAGAGCGTGCCTGGTTCGCGCCGGAAAAAGCCAGCAAGCCCGCACTCGACCAGGGCCTGTTCGGCCAGCGCGATACGCTCGTCCTGGGACAGCCCCCGCCGGGGAATGCCGAACAGCAGATTCCCGCCCACACTCATGTGCGGAAAAAGCAGGTCGTCCTGAAAGAGGATGCCCAGGGCCCGGCGTTCGGGCGGCAGCCCAGAGATGTCGCGACCGTCGAGGATGATGCGGCCCGAGGCCGTGAACGTCCGGGGCAGCGCCCCGCACAGGAACGACAACAGGCTCGACTTCCCCGCTCCGCTGCGGCCCTTGACCGTGACGATGACGCCCGGCGGCACGTCGAGGTTCAGATCCTGGACGAGCACCGTCTCGCCCAGGGCCAGATGCAGGCCGCGAAGCGAAAGCACGCCATGCCCGGAAGAGAGAGGCGCGGGTGCATCGCCTTGCGCGACGGTAGGAGCGAGACAGGCTGCCACATCGACGTGATACATGCATCGTGCAGCGGAGACAACCGATCGGGAAGATATTGGCGGTCTCGATGGCCTGTGGGAAATCGTGCGCCCAAAACGAATGGCCGGCCCCGGCAAGCGCCAGGACCGGCCATCGCGTCATGCAACAGGCGATGCTTCCGGGGCTGCCTGCTAGACCGCCCTGGCCATCTCGCGGCGCACGGCGCCCAGGTTGATGACGATGGGGCGGATGAGATCGAAGCCCTTGGAATCACACCATGCGTGCTCATCGGCGAAATGGCCGTCGTAGAGCACATTGTCGAGGATGAAGTAGTCCTTCTCGCCCATGATGCTATCCCAGCGCTGCACCTGGAAGGTGAACCGGGCCGGATCGAAATCGGAGATGTCGTTCCAACGCCAGACGCAACCGCAGGGCTCGTTGTCGTAGCCGAGCACGCAAGCGTAGTTGGCATTGCTCTCCAGGTACATGCGGCGGCGAACCTCAAAGACCTCGCGGGTCAGCCCGGACTGGTCGAACTCCTGCGGCGCGCCGTCGAGGCGCACGCGCACGAGGAGTTCGGGATCAACGCGCATGCCGCAGGTAGTCGTGTTCCCCTTGCGCCACCAATTGGCGTATTTGTGGCGGTACACGGCCTTGCCGAGCTTCTGCATCTTCTTGGCCACCAGCCCGGAAACTGGGTGTAGGGCCAAATCGCAACACAATCCACGGGTATCGAATTCCAAACGCATTGTGTTCTCCTTCTTATTCACGTTGCTCCCACCGTGTGCGGACGGAGCGCCAGACTGATTGATTGATCGATCAGCCAATGTGAAGGAAGTATCAAACGCCGCTGCGCCTGGCAAGAACTTCCTATTCCCAAAAGCCCGGCGGACGAGCGCGCACGTTTATCGACACGCTATGGGCAGCGACCCCGCGCAACGGCCACTCGACGAAACTGAGCCGCCGCCACGAAGAGTTCCGGGACGACAGGCGGAAAGTCTGGACATCTGCCGCAAAGGGGCGGATGCTGCATGTGCGGTTTCAGGACGCAGTGCCGACTCCGCGTGGCTGCCTCCAAATCCAGATCGTGGGAGATATGCGTGTCCAAAGCATTCGCATCGAGATCGGTGCTGCGGTGAGGGTGTCGGAACCGTGCGTCGGCTGCGGCCGCTGCTGTCTTGGCGACCAGTGCGAAGTCTCGCACAGACTGCACGGCTACAAACCACGCTGCCCCGAGCTTTCGTGGGATGCCGCCGCTGGTCGCTACGTCTGCCTGCTGATGCTCAATCCCGAGCGAGGGGCGACTTTCAAGGCTGAACTCTACGCTGGCGAAGGTTGCTGCTCGCCAGACAATCCCTGGCGGAGAGATGTGCGCAAGCGCGACCTGGGATCTTGAGCGGAGATTTTTTGTCGATCCCACGACAAATCCCGTTGACATCCCAGATCGGAATAGATAAACACCGACTTCCCGTTGCACGGGCGGATAGCTCAGTTGGGAGAGCATCGGCCTTACAAGCCGAGGGTCGCAGGTTCGAGCCCTGTTCCGCCTACCACCCGTGCCTTGAAATTCGGAGCGGTAGTTCAGTTGGTCAGAACGCCGGCCTGTCACGCCGGAGGTCGCGGGTTCAAGTCCCGTCCGCTTCGCCATCAAGAGAACAAAGGCCAGTGAGCAATCACTGGCCTTTTTCTTTTGCCCATTTCGCCGTCCTCCTCCCGTACCGCCCTGCACGATCCAAAATCGGCTATATGGCGGCGGCGAGGCCGTCGATGTCCCTCAGATAGTCCTCGATGCGAGCGAAGGTCGATGGGTTGCGCAATGCGCGGCTACCTGGCCGCGTATACTCGTGCCAGGCCATGTAGCACCAGGACAAGGCGCGCAAGAGAATGGTCCGTTCCATGAGCGCCACCTTGGCGTCCAATTCTTCAAGTGGCTCTTCAAGTCCCGATTCCACCAAATAGGTCGTCAGAAAACGCAAACGCTCGTCCGGGCCGAACGTGTAGTCCGTCTTCCAGCGCGTGGTGGTGCGCACCAGGAAATGCCCAAGATCCTGACAACGCGTTGAAAGCACTGCCTTTTCCCAGTCCACGAGCCAAGCGCGGCCCTGCCGCTCCCCTTCCCCGACGATAAAATTACCGGAGTTGACCTCGGTGTTGACCAGCACCTGGGCATCGCGCGCAAACAGTTCGCGGGCCTCTTCGGCCAGCCGCAGGACGCGCGCGTGCAGGCCCAAAAGCGCCGTCCGCTTTTCGCGCAACGGATGTTCCGGATAACGCTCGATGAGCGAAAGGCTTTCGTCGGCAATGGCGGCGACGGGATCGGGCTGGCGCACAAGCTCCGGATTTGGCGCGACCTCATGGACGCGGGCGAAGATACGGGCCGCAAGATCGCTGTCAGTCGCATAATCGAAGGCACGGCCGGGCAGATATTCCATGAGCAGGACACCGCCGGGAAGGCCCCGCGGCGCTGGCTCCACGACATGCGGCCGGGGCGTGACCCCGCTTTGAGCAAGGGCCTGCAGCACATTGAATTCGTAAACGATCTGCCGCTCGCCAAGCCCCAACTGGCTGCCGTGATTGATGCGCAGCACCAGATCGCCATGCGGCGCGCGGACAAACCAGTTCTCGTTGTATTCCCCGGCGGCCAGAAAAGTGACATCCGCAGGCGAGGACACGTCCGCCCAGCCCGATTCGCGCACGAAGACGAAGACCGCCTCGCGCCTGTCCGGAAGCGACGCCTCAGCCGCCATGCCCCGCGATGCCCTTGAGAAGTCCCAGGCAGCCCGCGACCATCATATCACCGCCGGGATGGGGGAATTCGGCCTCGAATCCCCGCAGGAGATCGCGGCGCGGGCCGATGACGAAGGTGGGCGCGAAACCGGCCGCCCGCGACGGCGCATCGAGCGTCATGCAGCCGTGCCCCTTGGCCTCGAAAACCTCCGCAAAGCTGAGGCGGCAGGCCTTGAAGCGCGCCAGATCGTCCCACAGGGCGCGGCCGTCGAGGAGGCCGGTGTGCTGCTCGTACACGCCGTACACCCGGCCATCGAGGACCAGGAAGGCGATGGTGTGCGAGTTGCCCACGTTGACAACGCAAATGCCCTGCTCGCGCGAAAGCTCCTCGATGCGCGGCACGCTGAGCACGCCGAGCACCGCGGCCGGGCCGGAATCCGCCACCGGACCGCCGCCGATGGCGCGCTGCAAAACGGCCAGGCGCGTCAGTTCCTCGGGCGGCGCGGCATAGACCAGGGCCTCGATCCGGCCGTTCGCCTCGGTCAGAAAGCGCCGCCACAGGGCGAAGCGGCCCTCGCGGTTGCTCTTGCCGGGATGAAAGCCGTGGTCCTGGGCGCAGGCCGCGACCATCTCGGGCAATGGCAACCCGGCCGCGCCGAGGAACGCCTCCCAAAATCCCGGATCGTAATCCGCGAGTTGGACCGGCGCGTGGCCGCGCGGGGCCGTCTCGCTCAGCCGCACGCCCATGGTCGTGACGAGGCCAAGGTCGTCGGCCAGGGCGAAGGCCGCGTCGGGATGGGCGGAGGCCGCGAACCCGGTCGCAAGGTGGTCCTTCAGTGCCCGCACGAAGCCGCCGCCCATGTTCGTGCCGCACAGGTGAATGTCGCGCCCTTGCCGGGTCAGTTCCCGGATACGGGCGTCCACGCGCCGGGCCGGGGCGGGCAGCACGAATTTGGGCCAGTTAGAGGGGTTCTGGTCGGCCAGGGCGTAGAGCACGTCCTGGGTGCCGCTGCCGATGTCCAAAAGCAGGATGCGTTCGGCGGGATAGATCATGCATTTTCCTTCTTGCAAGGGGAAAGACAGGACAAATGCTTCAATGCACCCGTCCGCCCACGGGAACGTCGCGCTCGGGTTCGAGCAGCGTCACCCTGCCCTGCTCGTCGGGCACGCCCAGGACCAGAACCTCGCTCACGAATCCCGCGATGCGGCGGGGCGGCAGATTGGTGACGGCCACGACCAAACGTCCGACGAGTTCGTCGGGGGCATAGAGGTCCGTAATCTGCGCGCTACTATGACGCAGGCCATGCTCACCGAAATCTATGCGCAGCCTGTAGGCAGGCGTTTTTGCCTTGGCAAGCGGCTCGGCAGTCACAACGCGCCCAACACGCATCTCGACTTCGAAGAACCGCTCGGCCGTCGTTTCCGAAAGATCGTCCCTGCCCACTCTTGCCTCCCCGTGCCGGATCATGGCGCAGACATGCCTTGTGCCGACCCGACAATCTAGTATAGGAGCCCGAGACCTGACAAGGTGGCATCCAAGACCGCCAGGGAGGTTCCCGTGTTCATCATATATGCCCTTCTCGCCTACGTGGCCCTGCTCGCCCTCGTCTCCACGGCCGTGGCTGTGATCATCCACGCTCTCCTGTGGTACGAATCCTTCGGCACGCCGCACGAGGAAAGGCTCAGGCGCCTTGCCCGCGAAGGCCTCTGGCGCTTTTTCCTGGGGCGTGTCGCCATCTCTGCCGCCTGCCAGTTCTTCCTGCTGCTCACCCTTCCGCTCGGCCGCCTGCCCTCGCTGGCCAGGCCGGACAAGGACGCCTCCGGGCCATGCGTGGTCTTCATCCACGGACTGTACAACAATCCAGCCGTCTGGCTCTTGTGGCGCCGGTGGTTCAGACAGGCGGGCCTGCCCCGGCAGTACTGCCCGCGCTACGAAAGCCTGCACCAGGACTTCATGCCCGCGATGCGCGGCGTGGCCGCCCAGGTGCGCGCGATCATGAAAGAAAATCCAGACCGCCCCATCATTCTGGTGGGACACAGCCTTGGCGGCGTGATCGCCCGGCGGCTGTTGGCCGAGGAGGACATCGCAAAGCGGGTCGCGGCCTGCGTCACCGTGGGCGCGCCGCACAGAGGAAGCAGCCTCGGGGCGCTGGGCTTCGGCCGTCTGGTGGACGACCTGCACCCGACCTCGGAGGTCATGCTGGCGCTGCAGGCCTTCACGCCCGCTGCGCCGGTGCCCGCGCTCTCCCTGCGCTCCAACGTGGACGCCATGGTCCTGCCAGTGGACAACAGCAGACCTCCGGCAGGCTCGGGCTTTCAGGACGTCGAGACGCCGACCTGCGGCCACGTTCAGTTCCTCTACCATCCGGGCGTGGCCCGCATGGCCATCGACTTCGTGCAGTCGTCCCTGGCCGGACGAAGCGCTCCTAGTCGATGACCCCGTGAAGCGCCCCGCCCGGCGCGGCCAGGGCGTCCACGCGCGCCTCGACCACGGGATCGGGGTCGAGCGGCGGCGCGTGGTAGGTCTTCAGCCGGGCGTCGATGACCAAGGGTCCGGCGCACCCCCAGTGCTTGCAATGGGTGAACGACTTGCCACCGTAGATGTCGGTGGCAGGGTCCGAGCGGGTGAACGTAACCCACAGGAAGTTGTCCCAGTCAGCCGCAGTGAAGGCCGCATCGTCGCAGACCACCACCAGAGGCAGCCCTTCCATGCCGCTCGTCTCGCCCAATGCCTTGGCCAGGGATTGCAGCCTCGGGTCGTGCCTATCGCGCCCTGCGCCGTGCGGCGGGCCCTGGACGATCACGATTCCTGCCGAAAAGACGCGCGCTTCGCCAAAGGGCTCGGGCAACGCGAAGTCCCGGGGAAGCTCGGAGGAAAGCTCGCGCCGGGGCGCTCCTGCGGCCGCGATGATGACCTTGGATCCCTGATTCAGGCTGATGCCTGAATAATCCAGGGTATCCATGGTCGTGCGCGTGAGAAAGTGCAGATCGCGGGAGAGGTCGATGCGCTCCAGCACATGGGCCAGGAAATGCGGGATCTTGTGGGCTGAGAGGAGTCCGGAATCCTCGGCCGCCGCGATGATGACGTACTTGGAGAGCGAGGTCTGCGTGGTCCCCAGCAGCGCGCAGGCCGATGTCAGCAACTCCTGTGGCTGACGCTCGGCGGCATAGGGCACGTAGCGCTCGCTGCCCACAGCCAGAAGCAGCGGATGCACTCCGGCCGCATCCACGGCGTGCACTTCCCGCACACCCGAAAAAACCGTGGGCACCAGCGCCCCGGTGAGATCGTGAATGAATTCCCCGAAGACCGTGTCCTCCTGCGGCGGGCGGCCGACAGTGGTGAACGGCCACACGGCGTTTTCGCGATGCAGCACGCGGGTCACGGTCATAACGGGGAAGTCGTGGGCCAGGGAATAGTAGCCCAGATGGTCGCCGAACGGCCCCTCGGGCTTGACCGCGTGCGGCTCGATGTAGCCCTGGATGCAGAAGTCCGCCTCGGCCAGGACAGGCAGGCCGCCTTCGGGCCGCACCATGCGCACTCGCCGTCCGCCCAGCACTCCCGCGAAGAATATTTCGGGCATGCCCTCAGGCAGGGGCATGACGGCAGCCAGGGTCATGGCCGGGGGACCGCCCACGAAGACGTTGACCGGCAGCCGCTCCCCGCGCCGGATGGCGGCCGCGTGGTGCGGACCAATACCGCGATGAATTTGGTAGTGCAGGCCCACCTCGCGGTCTGGGGCAAAGGTCTCGCCTGAAAGCTGCACGCGGTACATGCCGAGGTTCGAGCGCGCATATCCCGGCGCATCGGGGTCCTCGGTGTAGACCTGCGGCAACGTCACGTAGGCCCCGCCGTCCATGGGCCAGGAGCGTAGTTGCGGCAGCTCCGAGAGACGCGTGGTGCGGGCCATGATCGGCCCCGTGGACACGGTCTTGGGCATGGTATGCAACAGCGCCAGGGGAACACCACTGAAGCGCAAGGGCTTTTTCAAAAGCGCGGCCGGGTCGGCTTTCAGGCTCATGAGGGCTTCAAGAGAACGCAGGGTGTCGCGGAAGATGTAGCGGATGCGCTCGGAGGTGCCAAAGAGGTTGCCAACCATGGGGAAGGTGCAACCCTTGACGTTCTCGAAGAGAATCGCTGGTCCACCCTTGCGGTATGCCCGGCGCTGGATGACTCCAGCCTCAATATTCGCGTCGACCGGCTCGCGCAGGCGCACGAGGCGGCGTGTCGCTTCGAGCTCGCGCAGACATTCGGACAGATTCACGTACCCCATGAGGTCTCCTTTTCATTACCGGAAGCGCAAAACGGAAAACTGGATCATGACACAACGCCCTGCCTAGCAAGGCACGGGTCACGCGGTCAACCCGATGGCCCGCGCGAACTCGGGGTTGGCAAGGGATCATCGACGTAGCGCCATCTTTTCCAATTTCCTACCCAGCAGATATTGATTTCCACGCGAACTTGGTATAGGCAGCTTGCGTTCCCTGGCGACAGCCGCCACCTTCCGCATCGCATACCTCCATGCGAGCGCCTTCGCGACAGGCCTCCATGACCATGCGCGTCCGCGGCGCGACCGCCGTGACGCGTGGACATTTTGCCATGAGGTCGTCATGAGACTATCGACGAAGAGCCGCTATGGGACTCGACTCCTGCTGGATATCGCCCTGAATTGTCAGGACGGCCCCGTCCGCATCCAGGACACTGCCCAGCGGCAGGACATCTCCGTCAAGTATCTGGAGCGCATAGCCCAAATATTGCGCAAAGGCGGCTTTCTCAAAAGCCGTCGTGGCAAAAAAGGTGGCCACACCATCGCCAAGCCGCTCGACCAGATCAGCGTGGGCGAAGTGATCAAGTTGCTCGAGGGCGACAGCCTCCTGGCGGAATGCGGAACCAACAATCCGCATTGCAACCTTGCCGGTAATTGCATCACCCGACTGGTCTGGATGGAGGCCAGCACAGCCATGTTCGAGAAGCTCAACACCATCACTTTCGCTGATCTGGCCAAACACGCCAAGGAAGGCACCATCTTCGACCAGCATTGCAACGGCCTTGCGGTCTGCCTTTTGGACGACCCCAGGGCCAAACGGAATTCCTCCTGACCAGCTCGACCCGAGGGAGCCTGCGCTTCCGCCACGGGCAAATTCGCATATCCGCCTTGCAGGCGGGCAAGAGCGCCGGGACGG